>JBAUWD010000412.1:0-14272 GCA_049583575.1 Nocardioides sp. | reverse complement strand
GTGCGGGCGGCCGGTGGGGAGACGGGTGACATGGCTGCAGGTGACGCCTGGATGGTCGTCGGCCTGGGCAACCCGGGTCCGTCGTACGCCGGACACCGGCACAACGTCGGCTACCTCGTGACCGACGAGCTGGCCCAGCGGATGGGCTCGCGCTTCCGGGCCCACAAGTCGGGACGCGCCGACGTCGTGGAGGGCCGCCTGGGAGCGCCTGGCACCGATGGGCCTCGGGTCGTGCTGGTGCGAGCCCGGGGCTACATGAACGAGTCCGGTGGCCCGGTGTCCCAGCTCGCGAAGTTCTACAAGGTCCCGCCCGAGCGCATCATCGCCGTCCACGACGAGCTCGACCTGCCCTTCGACACCATGCGGGTCAAGCTCGGCGGCGGCGACAACGGGCACAACGGGCTGCGCTCGCTGCGCGCATCCCTGGGCACCGGCGACTTCCACCGGGTGCGCATCGGCATCGGCCGACCACCGGGCCGGCAGGACGTCTCCCACTTCGTGCTGTCCGACTACTCCGTGGCCGAGCGCAAGGCGGTCCCGTTCCAGGTCATCACGGCGGCCGACGCCGTCGAGTCCCTGGTCTCCGAGGGCCTCGAGCGCACCCAGGCTCGCTTCAACTCGTGACGAACGCCGTCAACCCCTGGCCCATCGTGGCCAAGGCGCCTGCCGGCGGGGCTTCATCCCCAGAGTTTTACCGTCGCCCCTAGCGTCCGGCCGCGACATGGGGGGAGAATGTATCCACGGCCGAGGGGGGTTCTCTTTCCCGTTGTAACGGGTGAGCAGGAGCTGTCGGGGGACATGCTCGTGTGGCCGGGTGGCCTGGCCACCAGTGGTTCGGGGGAGCCGCAGTATGGGAATGGGGCGTAGGGGCGTTCGTGAGCTGTCACGCGCGTCCGCCGAGGGTCACGGGTCGTCTCGACGGCCGCGGACGCTCGGGCGTGCCCTCACCTCCGGCAGCCGTGGGCGTCTCGATCGACGCATGGAGACCACGGCCGGCCCGGTCGCCCGGGTCACCCCCGCCACCACTCGTCCGCGGCCGTCGTCGTCCTCGACGCGGCGGCCATCGCGAGGCCCGGGACACCGGAGCGGGGGCGGCCCCTGGGAAGGGCTCGCTCCCGCCTCGCTCGCCGTACCGGACGCGCCCGATGCGCGCCGGCGACGGGTGAGCCTCATCGGGAACAGGAGGAAGCAGCAGCACATCAACTGGTCAGGACCACGGCGTCGTACGGCTGGCGCACGGGTCCCGTTGTCGTCAGGGGGATGGCCGACCGGGGCTTGATTCGGGCCGGCAGGCAGCCGGCCTCAATGCAGTGGGGGGAAACAACATGAACGAGCCGACCTTGGCTCGGGTGCGGACCGGCGTCGCTCGCGACGTGGGGTTCGCAGATCGTCGTCACGGATCAGTACGCCGCAAGAAGTCATGGCACGCCACCGTCAAGCCGGCGGACGCACGCACCGAGCAGCTGCTGGGGGAGTACGAGGCGCGCCTGCACGAGGTGCGAGGGAGTCTCGCGGCGGTCGCCGCCGCGGTCCACGCCCTGACCATGTCCGAGGTTGACGCGTCCGAGGGCCAGCAGCCCCAGATCGCGCGGATGCTCGGAGACGAGGTCGAGCGGCTCAAGCGGCTCGTCGCACCCGAGAACCTGCCGCACGTCCAGCCCGTCGAGGAGCTGGACCTCGACGAGGTCATCGAGTCCGTGGTGGCGTTGCGCCGCCTCACCGGTCACCGGGTGGAGTGGCGGCCGTCCGGTCACCGGATCGCCGGTCGCCGCGACGAGTTCGTCGAGGTGCTCAACATCCTGCTGGTCAACGCGGCCCGGCACGCTCCGGGTGCACCGGTCGCCGTCGAGGTCCGCGAGGACGACGGGGTGATCCGCGTATGCGTGAGCGACGAGGGCCCGGGGGTCCGCGAGGAGCTGCGTCGCGGCATCTTCGACCGGGGCACGTGTGACCCGGTCACCGGCGGTACGGGTGTCGGTCTCTCCGTCGCCCGATCGCTCGTGCACGGTCTCGGCGGCAGCCTCGACCTCAAGGACGGTGTCGTCGGCGCGAAGTTCGAGCTGACGTTGCCGGCGCCCGCCCTCGGCGGTGTGGCATGACCGCCGCGACCCGGGTGACGGTGGTCGACGACCACTCGCTCTTCGCGGAGTCGATGGTGATCGCCCTGCGGGCACAGGGGTACCTGGCGTGCTGCGTCGTACCCGATGCCGGCTCGGCCAGGACGTCGACCCACCTCGAGCAGAGCGTGATCGCGACCCATCCCGACATCGTGCTTCTCGACCTCGACCTGGGTGCCGCGGGCAGCGGCATGCGGGTGGCGAGCACGCTGTCGGGGGAAGGCATCTCGGTCGTGGTCGTCACCGGCGATGCCGACCCTTCGCGCAGGGGCGAGGCGCTCTCGAACGGCGCGGCCACCGTCCTCTCCAAGTCGGGACCGCTGTCCGAGACGTTGGGCGCCATCGCCCGGGTCAGCAACGGCCTGGCGGCCATGTCGCGTGAGGAGCGGGAGCACCTGCTCTCGGCCTGGCGGGCGACGGCCGACGCCGAGGGTGAGCTCCGGGCGCGGTTCGACCAGCTCACCACCCGCGAGGCCGAGGTCCTGGGTCAGCTGATGGCGGGCAAGCAGGTCAGTGAGATCGCACGCTTGCGCTTCGTGTCGGAGTCGACCGTCCGGACCCAGGTCAAGGCGGTGCTCGCCAAGCTCCAGGTCGGCTCCCAGCTGACCGCGGTCGGCATGGCCCACCAGGTCCGCTGGCGCCCACCGACCGCCGAGTCCGAGATCCCGGGCAACGGCGCGACGCAGCTTCGGATGTCGGGTCGACCGGTCTCGGCAGGCGGGCCGCACGGCCGCGCCGGAGCCGTCCATCAGGCCGGTGAGCCAGGGCGCCAGGTGCGTCCGCTGGGCTCGCCTGCCCGGCACGACGAGGGAGGTGCGCCGTGGTCCAGGCTCGGGTAGCGATCGCCGCCGCCACCACACTGCTGGTGGGGCTCGGGACGGCCGGGTGCGGAGCCCATCACGCACCGGACCGAGCGGCGACCGGGACTCCTCCCGCGTCGCACGCCGGCCACGACTCCGGCCATGCTCACAAGTCACACTCGAAGAGCCACAAGGGCGGGCGCCAGGGCGGCCCGGGGAAGGGCACGTACGACGACACCAGCGGCACCCGCGCCAAGGCGCCGAAGAACCAGAACGCCGTACTCACGCACCTCCCGGGCAGCAAGAAGCCGGGCTGTGTCGCGGTCGGGACGCGCGCCGACGTGCGCTCGGGCCACATGGCCATGGGCAACTTCGCCGACGCCCGGGCGCAGTTCTCGAAGGCCAAGAGTGCCTACGACGCCGGCGAGTCGTTCTTCTACGTCATCCCCATGTCGCGCTCGGTCAAGAGCGTGACCGTGACGGCCACCCGGATCGGTGGCCGAGGTGCACCGGTAAGGGTCCGCTCGAGCCACGTGGAGCAGGCGGCGCAGTGGGACTACTTCCCGATCCACATCACGCTGCCCGCCTCGGGCACCTGGCGCTTCCGGGTGACCTCGGCGTCCGCTCGGAGCTGCTTCGACGCCAGGTTCGCGACGTGATCGTGGCGAGGGCCGCGTGAGCGCACCGATCCTGGTCACCGGCGTACCCCGGTCCGGGACCACCTGGCTGGCACGGGTGCTGGCCACGTCGCCGCGTGCGGCGCTGGCCGGGCGCGAGCCCATGAACCCCCGAGGACGCCAGTACGCGCTCGGGGGGACCCTTCCGGGTTGGGCCAGCCTGTCCGACCTCACCGTGCACCAGCGGATCGCGCTGCGCAGCGCCTATCGGGGGTGCAACCCGCTGGTCTTCGGCCGGTACGGCCGGCGGCAGTGGGCCGCACCGCTCCCGTGGGTGCGGGTCGTCGTCAAGGACCCGTTCGCGCTGCTGTCGCTGCCGGTCATCGCAAGCACCACCGGTGCGCTGCCCGTCGTCCTGTTCCGCCATCCCGGTGCGGTGCTGGCGAGCTACCAGCGGATGGGCTGGCAGCCCGACCTCGACGAGCTGCAGGGCGTGCTCTCCGGGCTCCCTGCGGAGAGCGGCCGCGCCCGGGACCTGCCGGCTCGAGCCGCGAGCGACCCGTTGGTGGCGATGGGGTGGTTCTGGTCGACGCTCTACGACCTGGCCCTCGACGGGCTGGAGAGCACCGGCACCAGCGCCGTCATCGTGTCCCACGAGGAGCTCGCCGACAACGGCGAGGGGGCCGGCCGCGCGCTGTTCGAAGCCGTCGGGCTGAGCTGGGGCCCGGCGACGACGCACGAGTTCGCGCAGTCGTCGTCCGAGTCGTCGGTGCCACAGGACCCGACCGCCCTCCACAACCTCCACCGCTCGGGTCACGAGGCCGCGACGGGCTGGCGGAGCCGACTCACGGACAGCGAGATCTCCACCATCGAGCAGGTCACCGAAGAGACGCGGGACCGCCTCGACCGGGCGCGCCTTCAGGTGTCGCTGTCGCTGTCCTGAGCCGCGGCCCCGCGTGGTCGCCCTCCGGTCGCCGCGTCAGTGGACCCGCTGCCGGAAGTGGTAGCTCTGAGCGAGGTGGGCGACGACCCGAGCAGCGCGCGTGCCGGGCACCAGGTGCGGGTCCCCGCGCGGGCCGCGGTCGGAGTCCCAGTAGTTGATCGCCTTGAGCCGTGGGAACCGGTGCAGCTGGTGCCGCACGGTCCGGAAGTAGTCCGAGCGCATGGCCTCACCGGAGCTGGTGAACGCAGCCCACTCCGACAGCATGATCGGCTTGTGCGGGTGTTGGTGCGTCGACCAGCGGTAGAAGCCCGGCCAGGAAGCATGCGCGCCGAAGCGCTGGTTCATGCTGCTCTTGGCGAAGCTGTGGCAGACCTTGGGCGAGAAGCAGCCGTAGAGGTCGGCCGCGATCCAGTCGACGTAGTGGTCGCCGGGATAGAGGTCCTTGAACCACGGTGCGGAGTCGGCACCCTGGTCGCCCATGATGTTGTAGACCCAGACGACGTTCTTCACGCCCTGGTTGCGGAAGACCTGCTCGACGTGGCGGAACATCCTCGCGAAGTCGGAGGCCTGGTAGCCGGAGCCGGGTGACTCCACGACCTCGTCCTCGGGCTCGTGGTGCACGCTGATGAACAGCCGGTGCCGGAAGGTGCGCCGCAGGTACTGCGCCTCGCGGACCAGCTGCACGTCGTCGGCCCCGGCCGCGACCTGCGCCCACGAGAGCGCACCGTCGGGGACGTAGTCGAGGTCGAGCAGGCGGTGATGGCCGGGCTGCCGGGCGAGCCTGCGCTCCATCGGGGTGGGGAAGAGCTGGCCGTTGAAGTGGTAGGACTTGTAGACGTCCACCCGGGCACCCATCTGGTGCTCGAAGGCATGGGTGCCTTGCTCGCGGTCTCGCCAGATCCCGGGCGACACGCCCCACCACAGGCCGCAGGACGGCACGAGCCTGGCGGACACATGGCAGCTCCGGCCGGTGGCATGGGACGCCTCGGGGGTCCGTACGGCGCTGGCGCCCGGGGCGACCAGCGTGACGAGGGAGACGGCTGCGAGGGCGGTCAGGATCGACAGGATCCGGCGGACGGGGGCGTTGTTCATGAGGTCTCGTTCTCTGCGGGGGCATCTGCGAGACCACACAGACTAGGGAAGGTTCGCCGTCATCGCGAACCGTCGCATCCTCCGAGACCACGTTTCGGACGTGCGTGAGCGCGCGGAGATCCCACACACCGTCCCGACTGCCGTGGGGTGCTCGGGGTCGGTGTGTGGGTCCGCTGGTCCCGATCCGTCAGCTCGGCTCGAGGGCGATGGTCCACATCGCCGCCCGGTCGCTGCTGGTGTTCGTGGTCGCGGTGAGGCCGCCGTACGAGCCCGGCCCGACCGAGCCCCCCGAGTCGGCGAACAGCATGCTGAAGCGTCCGGCGCTGCCGGTGTCGTAGGCGTCGTCGCGCTGGGTGACCGAGCCCGGCGCCGTCCACGCGGTGACCCCGGTGGACTTGTCGGTCCACCAGGTCGCGACGTAGTCACCGTTCGCCGCAGCCACCACCGGCGACGTGTGACTCGTGCCGCCGCCGTCGCCGACGCTGGCGAACGCGTCCACCGGGGTGCTCGCGGAGACTCCGGAGAACACGCCCAGGCTCATGATCGCCTTGCCCGAGTGGTTCGCGGTGAGGGTGATGTCGCTGCCGGGATCGCCCGAGCCGACCTGCCTGGTCCAGGCGTTCGACAGGATCGTGCCGTTGTCGAGGGTCGTCCCGACCTGGGTCCACCCCGCTCCCGGGCCGGACCAGGTGGCACCGCTGCCGTTGGTGAAGACCAGCACCATCGTGTCTCCCACGTGCGCGGCCGCCGGGATCGTCACGGACTTGGAGGTCTGCGACCCCGGGGCCGAGTGCGCGGCCGCCACGAACGCCACCCCGTTGGGCGGGGTGTTGACGGTGACCGTCACCTGGTGCGTGACCGAGTCTGTGGCGCCCTGGTTGTCGGTGACCGTCAGCATGACGTTGTAGGTGTTGCTGGCGGCGTACGTGTGCGACGGGCTCTCCTGCGTGCTCGTGCCTCCGTCGTCGAACGTCCAGGAGTACGACGCGATGCTGCCGTCGGGGTCCATGGACCCGGATCCGTCGAAGGAGCACACACCGGACGTGTCGCAGCTCGACGTGAACGCGGCGTGCGGGTCCTGGTTCGAACCCGACGCCCCCGGGCGCAGTGCGATGGTCCACATGATGGCCTTGTCGCTGTCGGAGTTCGTGGTTGCCGTGAGGGCTCCGTACGGATCACCCGTGACCGGACCGCCCGAGTCGGCGAGCAGCACGCTGTAGCGTCCCGCGCTGCCGGTGCCGTAGCCGTCGTCGCGCTTGGTGACGCCGGCCGGTGGCGTCCAGGCGGAGACGCC
Source organism: Nocardioides sp. (assembly GCA_049583575.1). Taxonomy (GTDB): domain Bacteria; phylum Actinomycetota; class Actinomycetes; order Propionibacteriales; family Nocardioidaceae; genus Nocardioides. The sequence continues at coordinate 7,409 of JBAUWD010000412.1, read as the reverse complement.
CGGAGACTTGTCGGTCCACAACGAGACCACCCAGTCACCGGCGGTCGGCGTCACTGTGGGCGTCGTGTGGCTGGTGCCACCCGGGTCTCCGACGACCGCGATCGCATCGACCGGGTCGGAGGTCGAGACACCGCTGTAGACCCCCAGGCTCGCCACCGCCTTGCCCGCCTTCGCCGTGGTGAAGGTGATGTCCGAGCCCGGATCGCCCGGCGCGACCTGCTTCACCCACACCGAGGAGCGGATCGTCACGTTCGTCAGCGTGGAGCCCACCTGGGTCCAGCCGGCGCCCGGCCCGCTCCACGTGGACGACTTCGCGTGGGTGAACATCAGCTCCATGGTGTCGCCGACGCTCGCTGTGGACGGGATCGTGACGGACTTCTTCGTCTGCGTTCCCGATCCCGAGTGGTCGGCGCCGACGAACGCGATCTGCTTGCTCAGCGAGGTGATCGACACCTGGTGGGTGACGGTGTCGGTGCCACCGCTGTTGTCGGTGACGGTCAGCGTCACGTCGTAGTCGCCGAGCGCGCCGTAGGCGTGCGAGGGCGTGACCCCGCTCCCGGCCGGCGAGCCGTCCCCGAAGTCCCACGAGTAGTCGACGATCGAGCCGTCGGAGTCCGTGGACGAGCTGCCGTCGAAGGCGCAGCCACCCCCGGTGCAGCTGGACGTGAAGGCCGCGGTGGGCTTGTGGTTCGCCGGCGGCGCCGGTGCGAAGAACAGCGAGCGGTTGGTCCAGTCGACGCCGCCCGTGCCGGGCCCGTTGACGAGGGTCGGGCTACCCGTGACGACTCCGTTGGCGAAGCCGACGGAGTACATGCTCCCGTCGCTCTTCTTGACGAAGTACAGGGTGTTGCCCGAGACGAACATGCCGTCCGCGTTGCTGAAGTCGACCGACGACGTCGCGGTGAACTCCGTGTTGTCGACGATGCCGCTGTCGGGTGAGAACCACGCCCAGTGCAGGTTCGCATCGTTCTTCAGCGTGAAGTACAGCCGGCCGGCGTTGTAGAACATGCCGGTCACCGACGACATCTGCCCGTAGAGCTGCGGCGACGCGCCGTCGAACGTGGTGCCGTCGTTGGTGTCGACGCCGTCCCAGACCGGGTCGTGGTAGGGGTCGACCTTGGTCGGCGTGCCGAACGTCGAGCCGCTGATGGTCGCGCGGTGCAGGAAGCCGTCGCTCGCGCCGTAGAACAGCTGGTCGCCGACCACGAAGGCGCCGTGCGTCTGGCTCCACGGGATCCCGGTGTTGGGCACCGTGGACGGGCCGGTGGCGGTGCTGCCGTCGAAGCCCACCGCGGACAGCGTGTCCGTGGGCGGCGGCGGCGCCGGGACGTCCTTGTTGATGATCTCGATGCCGTCGATGAGCGGGTTCTCGGTGACGTGGGTGAGGGAGATGTTGATGTCACCGTCACTGGTCACGTCGAACGACTTCATGGTGCCGGTCTGGTCACCGGTGTCGGCCACGATGTCGTAGTGGTCGAGCACCGTGGTGCCCTCGAGGCTGACGTTGAACACGCGCTGCCCCACCTGGCTGGTACCCGTGTAGCGGTTGGCGAAGTAGAGCCGCACCTCGGTGTGGGTCCCGGCCGGGACCGGGAAGTCCCAGTTCTGGGGTGGACTGTCCGTCGGGCTCCAGAGCTCGTGGTCGAAGATCGCCGCAGGCGTCGTCGACGGCACGTTCGCGTTCAGGTGGGCGACCGGACTGTAGTCGGCCATGTTGCTCTGCTGGTTGTTGTACTGGCTCCGCGAGGCGGCGTCGTCCTCGCTCCAGTTGGGCCCGCCGTCGGTCGACTCGATCGCGGGGCCGCCGGCGTCGACGCGGTAGAGCACGTTGGTCTGGCCGTTGGAGGCGAGGTTCCCCAGGTAGACGCTGCCGGGCAGCTGGCCGGTCGTCGTCGAGGCCATCGTGTAGCCACCCTGGTAGGGGAAGAAGGCGATCTTCATCCGCTTGTACTGGTAGTTGCCGATGTAGTTGAAGTTGTACCCCATCCACAGCCCGGCCGGGGTCGCCAGCATGGCGTACACCGCATTTCCGAGCGGGTTGTGACCCGGGTTCCACGCGAGAGGACGTCCGCTGACCGGGTCGAGAGCGGCGAGGCCGGGGCGCGGTACGGCGCCGGGCTTGGCCTGGTCGACACCCTGCGGGTTGTTGTTCCAGCGGTTGTGGCCGCCGATGTAGACGACGTCCGGTGTGACGGTCGTGCCCCAGACGGTGTCACCGCCGGTCTCGTCCACCCAGGTGGGCTGGATGTTGGTGCCCGTCGACGCGGTCTCGAACCGGGACGTCGCGTCGCACAGGGTGCCCGGGTTGCCGCCACCGGTGGCGTCCACCACGAACCAGGAGCTGTCGGGCGCGAAGGTCACGCCGCGGGTGTAGCCGTCGAACGCCCAGCTGAAGCAGTACGGCGAGTAGCGCGTCGTGGCCCAGTTGGGGTCGACCACGGCACTGCCGGCGTCGAGGTCGATCATCGCGAGCTGGTCGCGCACCAGGCCGTCGGCGGTCTTGAAGTTGCCGGTGGCGACCAGGCGGGTGCCGTCGGGGGACACGTCGATCGCCCACGGGCCGATGTAGCCCTGGGCGCCGCTGCCGGTGTCGTTGTGGTGTCCGGCGAACTGCACCGAGAGGTAGGGGTCCACCGCGCCCGTGGTGCCGTTCAGCGCGGCGATCCCGGCGTGGTTCGCGCCGCCGACCTTGCTGAAGAAGCCGGCGACGTAGAGGCGGCCGCCGGAGACGGCCATGTCGCGGATCATGCCGTAGTCGAAGGTCGGCGCGTGGAAGCCCGGCACGGGCTGGCCGGTGTTGGTGTCGACGAGGGTGAGCATCTGTTGCGGTTGACCGTTCACCTGCGTGAACGCGCCGCCGACGTACACCGAGTGGCCGTCCGGACCGGGCATCACCGAGTAGACCTGGTCGTTCGGCACCGCGTTGAAGGTCGTGCTGAGCGCGCCGGTCGTGGCGTTGATGGCCGCGAGGTAGGGGTGCGAGACGCCGCCGATCTTGGTGAAGCTGCCGCCGATGACGAGTGTGTTGCCGACCTGGGCCACGCTCCAGACGGCGCCGTCGTTGATCTGCGGCGTGATCGAGGAGGGGACCGCCGACGGGAGCGCGCCCGCTGAGGGCGCCGGGGTCGAGGGTTGATGTGCCTGCGCCGGCGCGGATGCCAGAGCCAGCATCCCCAGCATCGGCAGGGAGAGGGACAGCAGGATTCCAACCAAGCGGCGACGTGCCATTGACTTCCCCATCCTTCGGGATCCGCCACCCCCCCGGGCCGCGTGATCATGGGCGAGCACACAGGCGGGCCCGATCAGACGGTAGGTCGCTGCGCGAACCGGATCGCCCCCCAAATGGGCGATATTGCCGAGGGTGGAAGGATCGTGGCCTGACCACCGAGACTCCTTCCCCACCGCGACGTCCCCGACGCCGCCAGCTGGCGCTGCTCGCCTCCCTCACCGCACTCGTCGTGGTCACGGTGGTCGCCGGGCTGGTCGCCCGGAGCGACGATCGCCCGTCCTGCCGGCTGGGCCCCGACCTGGTGCCCACCTGTGGCGCCCTCATCGGGCTGACGGCACCGGCCCCGACCCTGGCCGACCTGGAGCGCTCCGAGGCGGCCATCGGCGTGCGGCCGGGCCTCGTCTACTCGTTCCACGACATGAACGACGTCATCCCATCGGAGTACGACAAGGCGGTGGTGGCGCGCGGGCAGGTCCTGCACATCGACATCGACGCGCGCGACTTCACGGGATCCGGCGAGAGCACCGTGAGCTGGCAGGCGATCGCGGCCGGCAGCTACGACCAGCAGCTGATCGCCCAGGCGCGGGGGGTGGCGGGCCTCGGGGTGCGAGTGTTCCTGACCTTCGACCACGAGCCCGACCAGCCGTCGCGCAGCGCCCTCGGCACGCCGACGGACTTCGTCGCCGCCTGGCGGCACGTGCACCAGGTCTTCGAGTCGAACGGTGCCACGAACGCGGTCTGGGTCTGGGTGGTGATGGGACTGCCCCAGACCTTCGCCTCCTCGCTGACCTTCTGGCCCGGCAACGACGTCGTGGACTGGATCAGCTGGGAGGCCTACGACCAGGCCGGCTGCCGATCCGGCACCACGGACCCGGCCCGGTACCGCTCGTTCGCGGACGCGGTGCTCGGGTTCTACGCCTACCTCCATGCACACGGCGCCGCGGCCCACATCGACGTCCACAAGCCGATGATGATCAGCGAGGCCGGGACCGTGCCGCTGCCGGGCCTCGGCAGTCCGACCCGGAGCTGGTTCGACGGCGCCCCGTCGCTCCTGCGCAGCCATCCCCAGATCAAGGCGCTGACGCTGTGGGACCACACCGGTGCCCCGGGCTGCGACTTCCGGTTCGCAGCGAACCCCGCGGCGCTTCCGGCGGTGCGTACCCTGATGGATGGCGGCGTCCAGCCGTCGTCCTGACGTCTCCCCAAACTGGTGGACCCCCTGCCCGAAGGCGACATGGTTCGATTGACCCTCATCGGAGGACGGAGCGAACGACGTGCCTGAGGCGACCGCGGACAGACCGAGGCTGCGCCGGATGCGCCACCTCGTGCCGCGCCCGCTGCAGCCCGCCGCGCGCCAGCTCTACCTGCAGATCGGGCCCGCCACCTCGCGCTACCGCATGGAGCCGTCGTTCCTGGTCATCGGGGGTCAGAGGTGCGGCACCACGAGCATCTTCAAGTCGCTGTCGGACCATCCGCAGGTGATGCGGCCGCCGGTCGAGAAGGGCACCGACTACTTCACGCTCAACTACACCCGCGGGCGCTCGTGGTACCGCGGCCACTTCCCGATGGCCGGGCCCGCGCGCCGGCGCGCCGGCAGGTCCGGACCGGTGGCGTTCGAGGCCTGCACCTACTACCTGTTCCATCCCTTCGCGATGGAGCGGATCGCAGCGGACTTCCCCCGGATCAAGCTGGTCGCGATGCTCCGCGATCCGGTGGAGCGGGCCTTCTCGGCGTACAAGCACGAGTTCGCGCGCGGGTTCGAGACCGAGCCCGACTTCAGCCGCGCGCTCGACCTCGAGGACGAGCGGCTCGAGGGCGAGGTCGAGCGGATGCGGCTCAACCCCGACTACGAGAGCCACGCCCACCGGCACCAGGCGTACACGCGGCGCGGACAGTACGCCGAGCAGCTCGAGCGCGTGCTCGACCACTTCCCGGCCGACCAGCTCCACGTGATGGAGAGCGAGCGGTTCTTCGCGGATCCGGAGGGTGAGTTCGCCGCGCTGCTGGACTTCCTCGGGCTCGACCGGTGGTCACCGGGGGGCTTCGCGCAGCACAACGCACGGCCGAGCGAGCCGATGCCGGACGACGTGCGCGAGCGCCTCCGTGACCACTACCGGTTCCACGACGCCAGGCTCGCCGACCTGCTGGGTCGCCAGCCCGGTTGGGTGCGCTGAGCCACTGCCCGTGACCGGCGGGCGGCGAGGCCGCCGCGTCGTCACGCGCGCTGGGGGACCCGGAAACCGAACGCGCGCAGGTGGAAGGTCTGGTGCGCGGTGACGGTGCCGGCCACCAGGAGCACGGTGCCGACGACGCAGGCCGCCGCGAGCCCGGTCCAGCCGTCTCCGAGCACCTGCTGCAGGAGCCAGGGCACCAGCCCGAAGGCGGTGAGTGTGAGCAGCGCGGCCAGCACCGTGGAGCGTGCGACCGGGTGCAGACGGAGCGCCAGGCCGACCTGGGTGGCGGCCGCCAGGTTGCGCAGGCAGATGGCGGCCGACCAGCCGATGGCCGCCCCCAGGACGCCGTGGCCGGGGATCAGCAGGAGGTCGAGCACGATGTTGCAGGTGAGCGCGCCGGCGGCGTTGACGAGGTTCCACGACGTGTGTCCCGCCATCGACAGGACCACGTCGACCAGGCCGCAGCCCGTGGCGACGAGCATCGACAGCGAGAGCCAGACCAGCACGGCGCCGCCGGTCTCGTAGCCGTGACCGAAGACCTGCAGCAACGGGGCCCGGAAGATGAGCAGGGTCAGGTAGAGCGGCCAGGTGAGCAGGATCAGCCACGCGGTGGAGAGCTGGTAGATCTGGTTGGTCCCCCCGCGGTCCTCGCGGGCGAGCGTGTGACTGAGCCGCGGCTGGGTCGCCTGGGTGAACGCCGTGACCGCCATCTGGCCGACCACGATGAAGCGGGTTGCGGCGGCGTACACCGCGGCCTGCACCACCCCGGCCAGGGCGCCGACGAGCACGATGTCGAAGCGCTGCATGAGCACCTGGATGACGCTGGTCACGGCTCGCGGCCCGGTGAACCGCCAGAACTCGCCCGACGTCACGCCCGCGACCTCGCCGCCCGCCCGGAGGCAGGTCGCGGTACGGCTCCAGAAGAGGTACGCCGCGGCGGCCGCGGCCGCGTACGGCGCCCCCCAGGTCAGGCCGATCCACCCGGCCGACGCCGTGGTGAGGGCGATCGCGACGAGGCCGAGCTGGAGCAGCGGCCGACCGACGAGCTCGACCACGGCGTTGACCCGCATCGACCCGAAACCTCGCATCGCGGCCAGCCAGACGGCTTCGGCGCCGGCGAGGGGGACGAACACGCCGAGGACGCGGATGTAGACCACGGCCTGGTCGGCGTGGCTGCCGGCGACCAGGTGGGCGACCGGATGTGCGGCGACCAGCGCCACCACCGTCGCCACGAGGCCCACGCCGACGACGGGTACCAGCGCCGTCCGGACGAGTCCGGGGATGCTGCCGGCGACGTGCAGCGCCCGCGCGCGGGCCACGAAGTAGACGACCCCCGTCGTGGTGCCGAGCTGACCCACGGCGGTGACGAGCAGGAACAGCGAGGTGCTGGTGAAGAAGACGCCGGCACTGTCGCGCGGCAGGGTGCGCGTGACGAGGACGGTCATCGCGAAGATGGCGACGCCGGTGATGATCGAGCCGAGCAGGTTGGCTGCCCCGCCGCGCGCCACCGCGCGCAGGTCGCCCGCCGCAGAACCCGCGTCGCCCGCCGAGACGACCTCGGGCTCCACGCTCACGACCCGACCCGCTGCTCGATCGCCGAGCGTCCGGCCCGCAGCGTCTCGTCGAGCCAGTCGTCGAGGCGGCTCAGGACGGTGCCGGCGACGTCGGCCTCGCCGTTCTCGACGTACGACGTGGCCAGCTCGATCGCGTAGAGAAGGGCGGTCCAGGGCCGGGCGTCGGCCTCGACACCCATCGGGCCCAGCACGGCCTCGCCGCCGTCGAACAGGGCGCGGAACGCCTGGGTCGGCGTCGCGCCCCGGAAGGTCACCTGGTCGGAGACCGCGTGGTGGCAGGCGTCGAAGCCCACGGGCACTCCGGTGCGGAAGCCCTCCCAGTCCCAGACCAGCACCCGGCCACCGGACTGCGCCATGTTCCACGGTGCCCAGTCGCCGTGCCAGCTGCCCAGCGTCAGCCGGGGACCGGGCGATGCCGCGACCGCCTCGAGG
>JBAUWD010000411.1:0-3369 GCA_049583575.1 Nocardioides sp. | reverse complement strand
GTACGACGCTGTACACCGCGCCGTACGACGCCTTCGACCCGCACTTCGGACGCGGGTCGCGCCGGGCCCACCTCGGCAGCGGTGCCCGCGAGATCACCCTCGAGGTCGAGTCGCTGCGGCTCGACGTCGACGACGCCACCGCGCTGGCCCTGGCCGAGGCGCTCGGCGTCGGTGCGCACACCCGGCTCGCACTGCTCGGCTGACCCCGAACGTGCGAAAGGGGGCCACCACCCGGTGGCCCCCTTCGCGTCGAGCGTCAGGACTTCTTGGCTGCCTTCTTCGCGGGAGCCTTCTTGGCGGCGGTCTTCTTGGCCGGGGCCTTCTTCGCGGGAGCCTTCTTGGCGACCGTCTTCTTCGCCGGCGCCTTCTTGGCGGGCGCGGCCTTCTTCGCCGGGGCCTTCTTGGCGACCGTCTTCTTCGCGGCCGCCTTCTTGGCCGGAGCCGCCTTCTTCGCAGGTGCTGCCTTCTTCGCCGGAGCCGCCTTCTTGGCTGTCGTGCCGGCCTTCTTCGCCGCCGCGGCCGGTGCGGCCAGCGTCAGCTTGGGCAGCTTCTTCGCGCCGGACACGACGTTCTTGAGGTCGGCTCCGGCCGAGAACTTCGGGACCGCCGTCTTCTTGGCCTTGATCCGAGCACCCGTCTGCGGGTTGCGCACCCAGCGGGCCTCGCGCACCCGCTTCTCGAACGAGCCGAAGCCGGTGATGGCGACCTTCTCGCCCTTCGCCACCTCGCGGGTGATCGTGTCCAGGACCGACTCCAGCGCGTGCTGTGCCTGCTTGCGGTTCCCCTGGTAACGCGCGGCCAGCGCATCGATGAGCTGAGACTTGTTCACGGCTTTCCTTCCGAACTGACGATTCGTCGTCGGACGGACGTCCGACTTTCTGCAGGAACGCTAGTACGCCGAGCGTGTCTCGACGTCAACCACGAGGCCCATCTTGCGAACTTTTTTCCGTGGAATCCCGCTCAACCATAGGTGTCTCGGTCCGGTGCCATCGTCGGGCCGACGTTCTGTCGCGCCGATGTGACGTCGCAGGTGCGGCGAATCCCCTTGTCCTGTTGAGGATTCGTCGCCGGCGACGCTACCGACGCGGGAGCGTGGCGGGCTTCCAGGCCGGCCTATGCCCTTCGTACGCCGCGATGTCGGCGTCGTGCGCCAGGGTCAGCGAGATGTCGTCGAGACCCTCGAGCAGACGCCACCTGGTGTAGTCGTCGATGTCGAAGGAGTCCTCCACGGCGTCCGGACCGGAGCCTGCCCGGACGGTCCGGTCGCGCAGGTCGACGCTGATCGTCGTTCCCGGCTCGGCCTCCAACAGGGCCCACAGCCGCAGCACGACCTTGTCGTCCACCTGGGCCGCGAGCAGCCCGGCCTTGCCGGAGTTCCCACGGAAGATGTCACCGAAGCGAGGAGACAGCACGACCCGGAAGCCATAGTTCTGAAGGGCCCACACCGCGTGCTCGCGCGACGAGCCGGTGCCGAAGTCGGGACCGGCGACCAGCACCGACCCGTGGGCGTACGCCGGCTGGTTGAGCACGAAGCCGGGGTCGTTGCGCCAGGCAGCGAAGAGGCCGTCCTCGAAACCGGTGCGCGTCACTCGCTTGAGGTAGACGGCCGGGATGATCTGGTCGGTGTCGACGTTGCTGCGGCGCAACGGCACGCCGACGCCGGTGTGGGAGGTGAACGACTCCATGTCAGGCCTCCGACCCGTCGTGGTCCGGGCCCGTCGCCGACGGAGGCAGGTCGGCGGGCGAGCTGAGTGTGCCGCGGATCGCGGTCGCGGCGGCCACCGGGACGGACACCAGGTGGGTCCGCCCACCCTTCCCCTGCCGGCCCTCGAAGTTGCGGTTGGACGTCGACGCGCTGCGCTCCTGGGGAGCGAGCTGGTCGGGGTTCATGCCCAGGCACATCGAGCAGCCCGCACCGCGCCACTCGCCACCGGCCTCCTTGAAGACCACGTCGAGACCTTCGTCCTCGGCCTGCAGGCGCACCCGCACGGACCCGGGTACGACGAGCAGCCGGGTGCCGTCGGCCACCCGGCGACCCCGGACGATCTCGGCCGCCAGCCGGAGGTCCTCGATGCGGCCGTTCGTGCACGAGCCCACGAACACCGTGTCCACCGCGATCTCGCGCATCGGCGTGCCGGCCGCGAGGCCCATGTACTCCAGCGCCTTGCGGGCCGCCACGCGGTCGCCCTCGTCGGCGAACGCCTCGGGATGCGGGACCGCGCCGCCGAGAGGAACGCCCTGGCCCGGGTTGGTGCCCCAGGTCACGAAGGGCGTCATGGTGCTCGCGTCCAGCTCGATCTCCACGTCGAACTCGGCGTCGTCGTCGGTGACCAGCCGGCGCCAGTGCTCGACGGCGGCGTCCCACTCGGCACCGGCCGGAGCCTCGGGCCGGCCCCGGAGGTAGTCGAACGTGGTCTGGTCGGGCGCGATCAGGCCGGCCTTGGCGCCCCACTCGATGCTCATGTTGCAGAGCGTCATCCGGGCCTCCATCGAGAGCGCCTCGACGGCCGGCCCGCGATACTCCACGACGTACCCCTGGCCGGCGCCCGTGCCGGTCCGGGCGATCAGCGTGAGCACGAGATCCTTGGCGGTGACCCCCGCGGGCAGCTCGCCGGTGACGTTCACCGCCATCGTCCGTGGCCGTGCCTGCATCAGGGTCTGGGTCGCCAGCACGTGCTCGACCTCGGAGGTGCCGATGCCGAAGGCCAGGGCGCCGAAGGCGCCGTGCGTCGAGGTGTGCGAGTCGCCGCAGACGATGGTCATGCCCGGCTGGGTCAGTCCCAGCTGCGGGCCGACCACATGGACGATGCCCTGGTCGAGGTCTCCGAGCGGGTGCAGCCGGATGCCGAACTCCTCGGCGTTGCGGCGCAGCGCCTCCACCTGCGTCCTGCTCACGGGGTCCTTGATCGGCTGGTCCCAGTCGATCGTCGGGACGTTGTGGTCCTCGGTGGCCAGGGTGAGGTCGGGACGGCGTACCCGGCGCCCGGCGAGGCGGAGGCCGTCGAACGCCTGCGGTGACGTGACCTCGTGGATCAGGTGGAGGTCGATGTAGAGGAGGTCCGGCTCACCCTCGGTCGAGCGGACGACGTGCTCGTCCCAGACCTTCTCGGCCAGGGTCCTGCCCATGTCTCCTCCTCGCCATGCGTCCCTCGGCGTCGTGCGGACGTGACCACCCTACAACTTGCGTCCCATGATCTGAGACGGCAGTATTGCCATATGGACAACACCAGTGGCGTCGGCGTGCTGGACAAGGCCGCCCTCGTGCTCACCGCGCTGGAGGCCGGCCCGGCGACGCTGGCCGGCCTGGTGACGGCCACCGGCCTCGCCCGTCCCACCGCACACCGGCTCGCGGTCGCGCTGGAGCACCAC
>JBAUWD010000410.1:0-5005 GCA_049583575.1 Nocardioides sp. | reverse complement strand
ACCCGGCCGTGCCGCAGGATCTGGCGCCGGCCGGGCGCGCCCCCCGCCAGCAGCACCGCGGCCGTCGCGACCGCCTGGCCGACGCAGGTCGTCTCGATGACAGGTCGGACGAACTGCATGGCGTCGTAGATCGCGAGCATCGCGGGGATCGAGCCCCCCGGTGAGTTGAGGTACAGGTTGATCGGCGACTCGGGGCTCTCGGACTCGAGGTGGATCAGCTGGGCGATCACCGTGTTGGCGACGCCGTCGTCGATCGGCGTGCCGAGGTAGATGATCCGGTCGGCCAGCAGCCGGCTGTAGACGTCGACGGTCCGCTCGCCCCGGTTGGTCTGGGTGGTGACGTAGGGGATCGGGTAGCTGCTCATCTCGGGGCCCCCGCGGCGTTGTTCGACGGAGGAGCGAAGCGGGGGAGGAGAAGAAGGTCGTGGGGTGAGTTCATCTCGAGACCCCCAGTCCGAGCGGACGTCGTACGACGGACTGGACCTCCTCGATCGAGCTGACCACGGCGTCGACGAAGCCGTAGTCGAGCGCCTCCTGGGCGCTGAACCACCGGTCCCGGCGCGAGTCCCGCTCCACGGTCTCGACGTCCTGACCGGTGTCCTCGCTGATCAGCCTCAGCACGGTGTCGCGGGTGTGCCGGAGGTCGTCGGCCTGGATCGCGATGTCCATGGCCGTGCCGCCGATGCCGGCCGAGCCCTGGTGCAGCAGCACGCGTGCGTGCGGCAGCGCGAAGCGTCTGCCCCTCGAGCCCGCGCTGAGCAGGAACTGCCCGGCGCTGCAGGCGATGCCCATCGCCAGGGTGCTGACGTCGTTCGGGATCAGCCTCATCACGTCGCGGATCGCCAGCATCGCCGGCACCGACCCGCCGGGCGAGTTGATCCAGAGGTGGATGTCGGCGCGCGGGTCACGGGCCGAGAGCACGAGCAGCCCGGTGCTCAGCCGGTTGCCCAGGGCCTCGTCGAGCACCCCGGACATCACCAAGGTGCGCTGCTCCAGCAGGCTGCGCGCAAGGTCGTCGTCGATCGCACTGCGCGGGATCTGGTCCTCACTCATGCCGCCACGGTGACAGCCGTCGTACCGCGAGCCAACGGCGTGCTGCCCACCGCGGTTCCGCCCTGCGCTGAACCGCCCACGGCAGACGAGCACGACGGGCGGCGCCGCTCACGAAGGCGCTGCCGCGGCTCCCTCGTCCGGCCAGTCGCACTGGCTGACGGAGCCGTCGCGCCGGTGCACGAACAGCAGGGCTGGCTGGTGCCGCGAGGCGAGCTGCCTCAGGTGGTCGATCGCGTCCGCCAGCGTGGGGTGCTCGTCGAAGTCCTGGTTGCCCCATCGGCACGACCACGTGTCGTCCTGGATCTCGACCGCCCTGAAGTGCCAGCTCACCGGTACAACGTGGGAGCGGCGGCTCGGAGCCGGTAGGGCCGAACGTCCCGGCCGACGTCAGGAGTCGAGCAGAGGACGCGCAGCGGCGTACTCCTCCGGGCTGATCTCTCCGCGAGCGAGCCGCAGGTCCAGGACCTCGCGAGGGGATGGCGCGGCCGGCTGGGCGGAGACCTGAGGTGCGGCGTTGACCGCCCGGAGCGCGACGTAGAGCGCAGCGCCCACGAGCACCGCGAGGAGGAGGCCGACCAGCAGCATCGTCCACAGCCCGCTGTACGTCATCGTGCCCGAGCCGTTCATCATCCGGTCCCACCGATCGCTGGTCATGGTGCCAGCATGGTGCCGACTCCGGGCCCCGGCAGGTGCCAGGAGTCGTCGCCGTCGGGACCTTCGCCCCGAGGCCGCGAACCGGACCGGCGGAGTCTGATGGACGCGGTCGTCCTCCGGGCCGAGCACACGTCGCTGACGCGGGTCAGCGGTAGGTGACGAGATCCCGGTCGAGGTGGGAGTGCTCGTTGAACGTCAGCATCCGACGGCCCGTCGAGCCGGTCACCACGCGCGAGACGCCGGTGTTCGCGCACACGCTGTTGAAGCTGTTCCACAGCCGCGGCAGCTCCTCGGCCGTGGCGTCGGGGTCGACGAGCGCCGCGCAGGCCACCGCGATGGGGCCGCCCGACGCGACGACGACGGTGACCCCGTCGCGCGCGGTCGCCCGGTCGAGGGCGTCCCGGCCGCGAGCCACGAAGGTGGGCCAGGTCTCGTCGTACTCGTCGTCGTGCTCACCCCCCGACCACCGGGCCGTCGCCTCCACGAACGCCCGCTGGAAGGCGCGGCGGTCGGTCAGCTCGGCGACGAGCTCGGGCGACCGCGAGATCACGCCGAGGTGGTCGAACTCGTTCCAGCCCTCGTCGAGCTCGGGGGTGAGCGACCAGCCGGCCGCCTCGACCATGGCGGTCGCCGTGTCGCGCTGGCGCCGCATCGCACCGTGCAGTACGGCGTCGGGCTCGACGCCGTACTGCAGCAGCCAGGCACCCAGGCGCCGGCTCTGCGCGACCCCGACGTCGGAGAGCACGTCGTAGTCCTCCGCCCCGAACGACGCCTGTCCGTGGCGGACCATCAGCACTAGCCCCATCAGGCCCCTCCGGCGGCCGAGCCCGTGGAGACCAACGCACGGCACCGCGACTCGAGGTAGGCCACCGCGGGGCCGAACCTGGCGTACGCCTCGTTGTGGGTCTGGCCGTGGAAGTAGCGGTACCAGATCTGCTGGCAGATCACGCCGAGCCGGAACAGCCCGAAGACCTCGTAGAACCGCCACCGCTCCGACGACATCTCGAGGCCCGCCCGGCCGCAGTACCAGTCGACGACCTGCTCGCGGGTCCACATGCCCGGCGCGGTGGTGGGCTGACGCCGGAACCCCTGGAAGAACTCGTCGTCGTCCTCCTGGATCCAGTAGGCGAGCGCGCCGCCGAGGTCCATCAGCGGGTCCCCGACCGTGGCCATCTCCCAGTCGAGGACGCCGTGCACCCGGAGCCGGTCGTGCGGGTCGAGCACCATGTTGTCGAAGCGCCAGTCGTTGTGGATCAGGCACTGCTGGACGTCGGGCGGCTGATGCGCGTCGAGCCACGCGGTCACCGCGCCCCAGTCGCCGAGGTCCGCGGTGTTCGCCCGGGCCAGCCGGTCGGTCCAGCCGGCGACCTGCCGTGCGACGTACCCCTCGCCGCGGCCGAGCGCGGCCAGCTCGGGTACGCCGCGCACGTCGACGCGGTGGAGCCGGACCAGTGCCTCCCAGGCGTGCTCGCAGAGCGTCGACGCCTCCTCGGCCGTCAGCTCGAACGGCAGCTCCTTGCGCAGGATCGTCCCCTCGAGTCGCTCCATGACGTAGAACTCCGAGCCGATCACCGACTCGTCGCGGCAGAGCCCGACCATCCGGGCGACGTACGGGTAGACGGGAGCCAGGGCGCGCTGGATGAGGTACTCGCGGCCCATGTCGTGGGCGCTCTTCGCCTTCGCGCCGACCGGCGGCCGGCGCAGGATCAGCTCCCGGCCGGTCGAGCCGGCTCCGTCCGCCGAGCCCGTCGAGACCCCGGGGTACCGCAGCAGATACGTCAGGTTCGACGCTCCGCCCGGGAACTGCCGGACCTCGGGAACGCCCACCAGCTCGTCGGCGAACGCCTCGGCGTGGTCGCCGAGCCAGGCCGCGACAGCCGCCACGTCGAAGGCGTCCTCGTCGCGGACCGGACGGGACTCGTCGGCGCTGGTCACCGGCCCAGTATGTCGGTCCGCTCGGGACCGGCGGCCCCCTCGTGCCAGCCGTTCCGGCTCAGCGGCTCCGGCTCAGAGGCTCGGGCTCAGAGGCTCGGGCCCCGGAAGTACGACGCGACCCGCCGGTCGACCCCGCTCGGGGCGGCGACGTACGCGACGGTACCGCCGCCGGCCCACGCGCCCACGTCCGCGGCCGTCAGCGGCACCTCGGTGCCCTCACCGACGAGCCGCGCGCAGTCCAGGTCGAGGACGTCCCAGCGCTCCGCTCCGCCCTGCGAGTCGCGGACGCCCAGGGCCACCCACTCGCCGTGCGGCGTGACCGGGCACGACGCACCGCCGGCGCGGACGGACGCCGCGGCGAAGGCCCGCGTGTACGCGAGAGCCGCGGCGTCGTCCTTGCGGGCCGACCAGAGCAGGACGGAGGTGCCGGTGTCCTGGGAGTAGACGCAGACCGACAGGGAGGACGGCACCAGCCCGTGGGCTCCCGACGCCGGTTGCTGGACCGCCCGCGTCGGGCAGCCGTTGGCGTCGACGTCGACCTGCCGGGCGGTGCCGAGGATCTGACGACGCAGCCGGAAGTCGTCGGAGAACACGGTCACGTGCTGGGTCCCGACGCTGCGCGTCTCGGCGGTGACGGCACCGAGCGGCTTCAGGCCGACGGCCAGCGGGGAGTCGAACCACACCGCGTCGGTGCTCGGCAGGACCCCGTCGCTGCCCCAGCGATAGCAGCGGTAGGACAGCGTCGCCGGCCGGCCGCTGAACGGCGTCGCCGAGGTGAGGTACGGCGAGTGGTCGCTCGGCGAGCGCACCGCCGCCTCGTCGGCGCCGCAGGCACCGAGCCGGTTCCCGGCGAAGACGTCCGAGCGGATCGGGGCGCCGCCCCAGCCCCAGGTGTCGGGCACCCGCACCTGCACCCCGTCGTACGACTCGGTCCGCCATGTCGCCGGGACGCTGACGGACGGGTAGTGGATCACCCCGGGCGGGGTGCTCGTCGCCCGGTTCACCAGCGCGATCGTCGCGACCAGCCCGACGACCGCACCCCCGGCCAGCCAGTGGCTGCGGACCCGACGCGACGGGAGTGCGTCCGCGACCGGTGCGGACAGCCGGGTGGGTGCCGAGGCCGCCCACTCGGACAGCTGCTGGTGCAGGAGCAGGTCCCGCGCGCCCCGGGACGTCGGCAGCTCGGCGGGCAGCGACCTGCCGGCGCGGTCCAGGTCCTTGCGCACGGCGGCTGTCGACGCCCCGAGGATCGCGGCGATCTCGGCCTCCGTCCGGTCCTCGAGATGGTGGAGCACGACCACGGCCCGTCGCCGCGTCGGCAACGCATCGAGCCAGGACGCGATCCGGTCTGCTGTGGCGCCGC
>JBAUWD010000409.1:0-26416 GCA_049583575.1 Nocardioides sp. | reverse complement strand
GCCCCGAAGACCTCGCGCGCCACCTCGGCCAGCCGGGCGGCGGGCAGGGCGCGCTCGGTGGAGTTCTGGGTGCAGACGACGTGCGCCAGGTGCGGCTCGAGCGCGCCCAGCACGCCCTCGTGGTCCTTGTCCGCCATCACGCCGATCACGCCGATCAGCGGCGAGAAGGCGAAGGAGTCGTCGAGCGCGTCGGCGACCGCCCGGGCGCCGTGGGGGTTGTGCGCGGCGTCCAGGAGGATCATCGGGCTGCGTCGGATCACCTCGAGCCGGCCGGGCGACGACGCGCGGGCGAACGCGTCGCGCACGATCTCCTCGTCGAGCGGCCGGTCGCCGGCGAAGGCCTCGACCGCCGCCAGGGCCGTCGCGGCGTTCTGCGCCTGGTGCGCGCCGTACAGCGGCAGGAGCACCTCGTCGTAGCGCGCCCGCAGCCCCTGCAGCGACAACAGCTGACCCCCCACCGCGGGCACGCGTGCGGCGACGGAGAAGTCCAGCCCCTCGCGGACGACGCTCGCGCCGACCTCCTCGGCTCGACCCAGCAGGACCTCGGCCGGACCGGGCAGCTGCTCGGTGAGCACCGCCGTCGAGCCCGGCTTGATGATCCCGGCCTTCTCGACCGCGATCACCTCGGGCGACTCGCCGAGGTAGCTCGCATGGTCGACGCCGATCGGCGTGACCACCGCGACCTGGGCGTCCGCGACGTTGGTCGCGTCCCACGTCCCGCCCATCCCGACCTCGACGACCGCGACGTCGACCGGCGCGTCCGCGAACGCGGCGTACGCCATCGCGACGACGGTCTCGAAGAAGCTCAGCGGCTCGGGCTGGGAGCTGTCGACCAGATGGGTGTAGGGGGCGACGTCGTTGAACGCACGCACGAACTCCTCGTCGGTCAGCGGCTCGCCGTCGATGCAGATGCGCTCGTTCATCCGCTCGAGGTGGGGGCTGGTGAAGCGCCCCGTGCGCAGGTCGAGCGCTCGCAGCAGGGTGTCGATCATCCGGCTGGTCGAGGTCTTGCCGTTGGTGCCCGTCAGCTGGATCACCGGATAGGCGCGCTGCGGGTCTCCCAGCAGCTCGGTGAACGCGCGGATGCGGTCGAGCGACGGCTCCAGCCTGGTCTCGGGCCACCGCGACAGCAGCGCGTCCTCGACCTCGGCGAAGGTCTGTGCGAGCCTCGGCTGCTCGGTCGGGGGTTCGGTGGCGGCGTCGTTCATCTCGCGCCCACTCTATTGAGGCGTCACTCCACGCGGAGATTCGCCATGTCGACCACGCGCCGGTAGCCGATCGCCTCGTAGATCCTGTTGGACGTCGGGTTCGCCTGGTCGGTGAAGAGGCAGGCCCGCTCGCCGCGGTCGCGGAGCAGCCGCGAGACCTGCGCGACCGCGGCGCTGGCGATGCCCCGGCCGCGGTGCTCGCGCGGGGTGTAGACCGGCCCGATCCGGGAGACGCCGTACGACGGCTCGCTCGCCGCCGTGACGTGGACCGCCCGGCCGGACGCGTCCTCCCAGACGAAGACGCGGCCGCCCTCGATCCGCCGGCGCATGTCCTCGGGGCCCGGAGTCTCGTGCGGGGTCTCGCCCGGCTCGCGTCCGGCCTGTTCGTCGGCGTCGGCCATGAACGCGTCGTACCACGAGGTGATCAGCGGCTGCTCGTCCACGACCGCGGGTCGCAGCCTCCCCTCGACCGGCGGCGGTACGACGAGCTCGCCGAGCTCGAACAGGCGGGTGTGCTGGCCGACCCTGGCCGCACCACCGACGTGAGCCGCCATCTCCTCGCAGAAGACCTGCACCGCCGGGAGAGCACCGTTGGCGGCGGTCACCGGCTCGTCGCGCTCGACCAACGTGCGTGCGAGCAGCACGGCCGCCTCGTCGGACATCGGCATCAGGAACGCCGGGTGGGTGCCGAACTTCGCCGTACGCATCGCGACGCCCACGACGTCGCCGTCGTCCAGCAGCACCACGAACCAGCACGGTACGCCGGCCGGCCACGGCACCCCCGCCTCCGCGTCGGCCGCGATCTTGTGGGCGACACCGGACACGACGGTGCTCACCACCGGCTGCTCGGCGAGATGGTCGGCGGCCAGGTCGAGGAAGGCGACCGGGTCGTCGAAGAAGCGCAGCTCCATGCCCAGACGCTAGGTCGTCGCCGCTCGACGGGACCACCCATTTCGAGCCGCCGTCCGATGGCCGGGCCGCTGGCCGCCGACCGGGAAGCGTGGCACGGTCAGGGCATGACCTCCCGGACCGGACGGGGTGCGCTCGTGGCGACCGTCGCCACGGTGCTGCTCGCGCCCCTGCTCGCGGGGCGGGGTACCGCCGCCACCCCGCCCCCCGACCACGCGCGCGTAGTCCGCCACGCGGTCCGGGCCTCGGGACCGGCCCTCAGCGTGGACGTCGGCAGCGGTCGGCACCGGATCTCGCCGGACATCTACGGTGTCAACTTCGCGGGGCGGTCGTTCGCCCGGCGTACCCACCTGCCGGTCGACCGGTGGGGTGGCAACTCCGCGGAGACCTACAACTGGAAGATCCGCGGCAGCAACCACGGCAACGACTGGTACTTCGAGAACTTCCCCGACTGCTGGGATCCGGCCTTCAGCTACTGCCAGGCGAAGGGCAGCCACCGCTACAGCGCCGTGGACGCGCAGATCGGGCAGGACCGCGCGACCGGCACCCGGACCCTGCTCACCCTGCCGCTGGACGGCCGGGTCGCCGACCGGGTCAGCTACCGGGCGAGCAACACGAACCCGTGCAGCTTCCCCGCCGGACGCTACGACCCACAAGACGACCACGACCCCAACCACTCCGTCTGCGGGAACGGCCGCCGCGGTGGACAGTTCGTGGCGCACCCCGACCCGTCCATCGCCGGCCGGCGCGCCGGCTCGGGCTTCGACGCCGGCTGGGTCTCGCACCTCGTCGACAAGTACGGCGCCGCCCGCGCGGGCGGCGTCGGGATCTACGAGCTCGGCAACGAGCCCGGTCTCTGGGACGAGACCCACCACGACTTCCACCACCGGCCGGTCGGGTACGACGAGCTCTGGTCGAAGTCGTTGGCGGCTGCCCAGGCGGTCAAGCGGCACGACCCGACCGCGGCCGTCCTCGGCCCCGCCGCGTGGGGCTGGCCCAACTACTTCTGCTCGAGCGTCGACCTGCGCACGCTCGGCACCTGCGACGCCCACTCCCCCGACCGCGCGGCACACGGCGGCGCGGCTCTGTCCGCGTGGTACCTCGATCGGTTCGCGGCCGCACAGCGGAAGTCCGGTACCCGGCTCCTCGACTACTTCGACCTGCACTACTACCCGCAGGGCTCCTACCAGCCCGCCACCGACGTCACCCGCTCGCTGTGGGACCCCCACTACCGGGACCCCTCGTGGATCGACAGCGTGATCCGGCTGCTGCCTCGCATGCACGCCTGGGTGCGCCGGGACTACCCGGGCACCAAGCTGTCGCTGAGCGAGTACAACCTCGGC
The DNA here is from genome assembly GCA_049583575.1 of Nocardioides sp. Classification (GTDB taxonomy): domain Bacteria; phylum Actinomycetota; class Actinomycetes; order Propionibacteriales; family Nocardioidaceae; genus Nocardioides. The sequence continues at coordinate 22,956 of JBAUWD010000409.1, read as the reverse complement.
CTCGGCGTCACCTCCAGCCCGGCCGTGCAGAACGTCATCGAGGCGGACGCCCTCGGCATCTTCGGCCGCCAGCGGCTGTCCCTGGCGACGTTCTGGCCCGAGTCCTCCTCGCCCGTGCCGGGCCCCGCGTTCGCGATGTACCGCAACTACGACGGCCGGCACCACACGTTCGGCGACGTCGGGGTGCGCGCGACGAGCAGCCGGCAGCGGCGCCTGGCGGTGTACGCCGCGCAGCACGGCGCCCGCGGCACGGTGACGGTCCTGGTGGTCAACAAGACCGGCCACGCCCTGCGCAGCAGGCTGACCCTGCGGCACTTCCGCGCCCGGGCGCACGCTGCGACGTACGCGTACGTCGGCCACGGCATCCAGCGCCGGCACGCCACCCGCGTCTGGTCCGGAGGCTTCACCCGGACCTACCCCGCGGACTCGATCAGCCTGGTCGTGCTCGCCCCCCGATGACCCCTGAGGGAACTCGTTTTCGGCAGCCCGACGGCGCTCCATAGACTTCCGCCATGACCGAGTCCTCCTCCCTGCGCCACCCCGAGCTTGTCGAAGGCTCCACGACGACGCCGCAGCAGCCGGCCGTCGTCGTACCCGACAAGCCCGCGCTCGAGGGTCTCGAGGACAAGTGGTCGAAGCAGTGGGAGACCGACCAGACCTACGCCTTCGACCGGTCCAAGAGCCGCTCGGAGGTCTACTCGATCGACACGCCGCCACCGACGGCCTCCGGCACGCTGCACTTCGGCAGCGTCTGCTCCTACACGCAGAAGGACCTCATCGCGCGCTACCAGCGGATGCGCGGCAAGGAGGTCTTCTACCCGATCGGCTGGGACGACAACGGCCTGCCCACCGAGCGCCGGGTGCAGAACTTCTTCGGGGTCCGCTGCGACCCTTCGGTCCCCTACGACGCCGGGTTCACGCCGCCGGAGAGGCCCGACCCGCAGGGTTCGAAGGGACGGGGCCAGGTGCCGATCGGGAGGCAGAACTTCATCGAGCTCTGCGAGCGCCTCACCGCCGAGGACGAAGTCGCGTTCGAGGCGCTGTTCCGCCAGGTCGGGCTGTCCGTCGACTGGAGCTACCTGTACCGCACCATCGGCGAGGACAGCCGGATCACCTCGCAGCGCGCCTTCCTCCGCAACCTGTCCCGCGGTGAGGCGTACCGGCAGGAGTCGCCCACCCTGTGGGACGTCACCTTCCAGTCAGCGGTCGCGCAGGCCGAGCTGAAGGCCCAGGAGTACGCCGGCCACTACTACCGGGTCGCGTTCCACGAAACCTCGGCCGGTGAGCGGGTCTGGATCGAGACGACCCGGCCCGAGCTGATCCCGGCGGTGGTGGCGCTGATCGCCCACCCCGACGACGAGCGCTACCAGTCGCTGTTCGGCACCACCGTGACCTCGCCGGTCTTCGGGGTCGAGATCCCGGTCCTGGCCCATCACCTCGCCGAGCCCGACAAGGGTGCCGGCATCGCCATGTGCTGCACCTTCGGCGACCTGACCGACGTCCAGTGGTGGCGGGAGCTCCAGCTGCCGGTGCGCACCGTGATCGGCCGCGACGGTCGCCTCCAGCGCGACACCCCCGAGTGGCTCGAGGCGCCCGCCGCAGCCGCGGCGTACGCCGAGCTGGCCGGGAAGACGACCTTCTCCGCCCGGGAGGCGATCACCGGCCTGCTCCGCGGTGCGGGCGACCTCGACGGCGACCCCAAGCCGACGATGCGGATGACGAACTTCTACGAGAACGGCGACAAGCCGCTCGAGATCGTCTCCACGCTGCAGTGGTACATCCGCAACGGCGGCCGCGACGAGACCCTGCGCCGGGCGCTGGTCGAGCGCGGCAACGAGATCTCCTGGACGCCGGCCTACATGCACCACCGCTACACCAACTGGGTCGAGGGCCTGAACGGCGACTGGCTGATCAGCCGGCAGCGGTACTTCGGGGTGCCGTTCCCGGTCTGGTACCCCCTGGACGCCGACGGCGAGCCCCTCCACGACCAGCTGATCGCGGCCGCGGAGGACACCCTCCCGATCGACCCCTCCCAGGACGTCCCGCCCGGGTACGACGAGTCGCAGCGCGGGCAGCCGGGCGGGTTCGTCGGTGACCCCGACGTCATGGACACCTGGGCGACGTCGTCGCTGACCCCCCAGATCGCCGGCGGCTGGGAGCGCGACCCCGACCTGTGGTCGCGGGTCTACCCGATGGACCTGTGCACCCAGGCACACGACATCATCCGGACCTGGCTGTTCTCGCGCGTGGTCCGCGCCCACTTCGAGGACGGCACGGTCCCGTGGTCGCACGCGATGATCTCGGGCTTCGTGCTCGACCCCGACCGGAAGAAGATGAGCAAGTCCCGGGGCAGCGTCTCGACGCCGAGCGACCTGCTCGCGCAGTACGGCACGGACGCGATCCGGTGGCGGGCGGCCTCGCTGCGTCCCGGGCTCGACTCGGCCTTCGACGAGCACCCGCTCAAGATCGGACGACGCCTGGCGATGAAGGTGCTCAACGCCTCGAAGTTCGTGCTCGGCAACGTCGGCGCCGTCGATCCCGACCGCTCGGCCGTGACCGAGCCCGTGGACCGGGCCCTGGTCGCGCGGCTGCGCCTGGTGATCGAGCGCGCCACGGCCGCCTTCGACGCCTACGACTACACGACGGCGCTCGAGTCGGCCGAGACGTTCTTCTGGGAGTTCTGCGACGACTACCTCGAGCTCGTCAAGGAGCGCGCGTACGACGAGTCCGGCGGCTCCGCGACCGCGTCGGCGCGGGCCACCCTCGCCCTCGCCCTCCACGTCCAGCTGCGCCTGCTCGCGCCGTTCATCCCCTTCGTGACGGAGGAGGTGTGGTCGTGGTGGCAGGACGGCTCGGTGCACCGCACCCGCTGGCCCGAGCCGTCCGAGCTCGATGACGTCGCAGGGGGCGATCCGGTGGTGCTGGACGCCGTCGCGGCCGCCCTGATGGGAGTCCGGGGCGCCAAGTCGCAGGCCAAGGTCTCGATGAAGCACGAGCTGACGGCCGTGGAGATCAGCGGACCCCCGGCGATGCTGGACGCGGTGCGGCTCGCGGAGAGCGACCTGCGCCGGTCCGGCCGCGTGACCGGCACCTTCTCCTACGTCGCGACCGACGCCGTCGAGCTGGCGGTCTCGGCGACCCTGGCCGACGACGACTGAACCGGCACCGCCACGGTGCCGGCCGGATCAGCGCCGACCGGTCTCGGCGGGCTGCGCGCGCCGCTGTGTCGTCGGATGACGGGCCACGTGGCGATCCGCGGCCGCCTGGCTGCGGACCGCGGTGACCAGCAGGATCACCGCGACCACCGCAACGACGACGAGCGCCGCCAGCGGTCCCTTCCGATCAGTCCCCACGGGCAGTTCCCCCTAGGACCTGTGCCGATGCGCGCCCAGTCTCCTCCCCCGCCGCGGCCCGCGGAAATGACCTCGTCGGACTACGTGACGCGCCCGCAGGGGGTCGCCCGGGGCCACGGGTAGGGCACACCCGGAGTACCTCAGCGCCCGGTCTCGACCCGCGGTCGCGCTCGAGCTCCGGTCTCAGGCGGACTTCTTCTTCTTGGCCTCGGACTCGCGCGGCACCAGCGTGGGTGCGACGTTGTCGGTGACGACCGCCTCGGTGACGATCACCTTGCCCACGTCGCCCCGCGACGGCACGTCGTACATCACGTGGAGGAGGACCTCCTCGATGATCGCGCGCAGGCCGCGGGCGCCGGTGCCGCGCTCCATGGCCTTCTCGGCGATGGACTCGACGGCCTCGGCGGTGAACTCGAGCTGGACGTCGTCGAGCTCGAAGAGCTTCTGGTACTGCTTGACGAGGGCGTTGCGCGGCTCGGTGAGGATCTGCACGAGCGCGTGCCGGTCGAGCTTGCTGACGCTGGCGATGAGCGGGAGCCGGCCGATGAACTCGGGGATCAGGCCGAACTTGGTGAGGTCCTCGGGGCGGACCAGAGCCATCAGGTCGTCGGCGTCGCGCTCCGCCTGGCCGCGCACCTCGGCGGTGAAGCCGAGGGTCTTCTTGCCGACCCGTTGCTCGACGATGTGCTCGAGCCCGGCGAAGGCACCACCCACGATGAACAGGATGTTGGTGGTGTCGATCTGGATGAACTCCTGGTGGGGGTGCTTGCGACCCCCCTGTGGCGGCACCGAGGCCGTCGTCCCCTCGATGATCTTCAGCAGCGCCTGCTGGACGCCCTCGCCGGACACGTCGCGGGTGATCGAGGGGTTCTCCGCCTTGCGGGCGACCTTGTCGATCTCGTCGATGTAGATGATCCCGGTCTCGGCCTTCTTGACGTCGTAGTCGGCGGCCTGGATCAGCTTGAGCAGGATGTTCTCGACGTCCTCGCCGACGTAGCCGGCCTCGGTCAGGGCGGTGGCGTCGGCGATCGCGAAGGGCACGTTGAGCATGCGGGCCAGGGTCTGGGCGAGGTAGGTCTTGCCGCAGCCGGTCGGCCCGATCACCAAGATGTTGGACTTGGCGACCTCGACCTGCTCCTCCTTGCTGTGCTTGGCGGCGCTGGTCGGCTGCATGCCCGCCTGCACGCGCTTGTAGTGGTTGTAGACCGCCACCGCGAGCGCCTTCTTGGCGTGCTCCTGGCCGATCACGTAGGAGTTGAGGAACTCGAAGATCTCGCGCGGCTTGGGCAGCTCCTCGAGGCTGACCTCACTGCCTTCGCTGAGCTCCTCCTCGATGATCTCGTTGCAGAGGTCGATGCACTCGTCGCAGATGTAGACGCCGGGCCCGGCGATCAGCTTCTTCACCTGCTTCTGGCTCTTGCCGCAGAACGAGCACTTCAGCAGATCGCCTCCGTCACCGATACGAGCCACGGGCGGTCATCCTCCGATTCGGCCGGCGCGGGGCCGGTGCGGTTTCGCTGTGCGAGGGAAGCCTCTCGACGGTACCTTGTCGGCGCCTCTTTGCGGTGCCCCCACACGGATATTTGCCAGACGCCGGCCGGTGGTGTCCGGGCCCGGCGTGGGGTCAGGCCAGGACGGGTGTCGCCTTGCGTGAGTCGAGAATGGCGTCGATCAGACCGTACTGGACGGCCGCCTCGGCGGTGAGGATCTTGTCGCGCTCGATGTCACGGCTCACGTCGGCGGGATCCTTGCCGCTCGCCTCCGCGATCATCCGCTCCAGCAGCTCGCGCATCCGGATGATCTCGTTGGCCTGGATCTCGAGGTCGGAGATCTGGCCGCCGGTGCCCTCGGTGTAGGGCTGGTGGATCAGGATGCGGCTGTTGGGGAGGGCGAGGCGCTTGCCCGGCGTGCCGGCCGCGAGGAGCACGGCGGCCGCGGACGCCGCCTGACCGAGGCAGACGGTCTGGACGTCGGGCTTGATGAACTTCATGGTGTCGTAGATCGCGGTGAGCGCGGTGAACGAGCCGCCCGGGCTGTTGATGTAGATCTGGACGTCCTGGTCGGGGTTCATCGACTCCAGGCACAGCAGCTGTGCCATCACGGCGTTGGCCACGTCGTCGGAGATCGGCGTGCCGAGGAAGATGATGCGGTCCTCGAAGAGCTTGCCGTAGGGGTCGATGCGGCGGAAGCCGTAGGAGGTCCGCTCCTCCCACTGAGGGATGTAGTAGTTCATGGCTGCGTCCTCACTATCGGGCCGGACGGCCCTTGTCGGCGGCCTCGCTGGCCCGGGTGATCACCTTGTCGATGAAGCCGTACTCGAGGGCCTGCTGCGGGGTGAACCAGCGGTCGCGATCGGAGTCGAGCTCGATCTGCTCGATGGTCTGGCCGGTGTGCACGGCCTGGAGCTCGGTGAGCTGCTTCTTCAGCAGCAGGCTCTGCTCGGCCTGGATCTTGATGTCGGAGGCCGAGCCGCCGATGCCGCCGCTGGGCTGGTGCATCATGATCCGCGCGTGCGGCAGGGCGTACCGCTTGCCCTTGGCGCCCGCGCAGAGCAGGAACTGACCCATCGACGCAGCCAGGCCCATGCCGACGGTCGCCACGTCGTTGGGGATGTAGTTCATGGTGTCGTAGATCGCCATGCCGGCGTCGACGGAGCCGCCCGGGCTGTTGATGTGGATGAAGATGTCGGACTCGGGGTCCTCGGCGGACAGCAGCAGCAGCTGGGCGCAGATCGCATTGGCGTTCTGGTCGCGCACCTCGGAGCCGAGGAAGATGATGCGCTCCTTCAGCAGCCGCTGGTAGATGTGGTCGTCGAGGCCGTAGCCGGCTGCCCCGCCGTTCATCTGCGGAGACGTCGAGTTGTCGTTCACGTCTGCGACCCTAGCCGTAACGGCCGACGCTTCCACGCGCCCGGGGCCCCTGTTCGCCGACAGCGGATTTGCCTCGGCGGGTCGCTCAGCCGAGCCAGTCGCGGAGGGCCCGGTGCACGACCGGGTGGTTGAGCAGGTCGAAGTGACCGGACCTCGGCAGGTGGAGCTCGTCGGCGCCGGGGAACAGCCCGGGGTGGCGGCGTGAGCGCCCGTACGCCGAGGGCTGACGCACCATCAGGTCGCCCAGCCAGCGACCCACAGGGTGGCGCGGGGAGCGGCTGAGGGTGGCCGAGACGAGGTGGTACCTGGCCTGCGGCAGCGGGGGTACGTCGTCCGCCAGGCCGTCGACGAGGTCGAGCACCCCGACCGAGCGCTGGTCGAGGATGCGGCCGAACGCCGCCGTCTCGGGGAGGCGGGCCAGGGCGCGTGCGCCGGAGCCGACCCCGCCGGCGAGCGGGGCGCCGAGGTGGGGCGTACCGAGCGTGACCACGTCGGTGACGAGATCGGCCCACGGGTGCTCGTCCGGGCTCGCGACCGCGCAGGCGGCCCGGATCACGAGCCCGCCCATCGAGTGCCCCACCAGGGACAGCCGCTCGACCGCCACGGGCCAGGCGGTCGTGAGGTCCTGCAGCAGCCCGGCGAGCGCGACGCCGTTCTCGCGCAGGCCGAGGCCGGTGTTGGCGCGGAGGAGGACAGGGGTCCAGCCGAGCGCGGCCAGGGTGTCGGCGTACGTCGCGCCGATGCGGTCGCGGTGCCGGTCGAACGACACCTCGCTCTCCGAGAGCCCGTGCAGGAGGACGGCGAGTCGACCGGTCGCGCGGGGGAAGGCCGCCTCGAGGGCGTCCGGGCGCACGGGCAGGTCGCGACCACCGCGGCGTACCGCGAGAGGGACCGCGAGGCGCGGCCGCTCGCGGGCGAGCCGGTCCCCGATGATCCCGTTGACGGCGGCGGTCACGGCGCGGCCCTGCGAGGTCTCCTCGAGGCCGGGACCGACCTCGCGCTCGGCGAGGAACCCGAGCCCCCACGACAGGGCCCGCAAGCCCGCCCCGAGTCCGGCGTACACACCGGAGGCGATGCCGCGATGCACCGGCTCGGGGACGTCAGAGGCACCGCGGGTCGGACCGCGCAGGGCGCCGTGCACGCGGTCCGCCCAGGCCACGTGGGTGTCCCGGACCGTACGGACGACCACCTCGTCGACGATCTCCGACAGGAGCGCGGCAGCATCGAGCAACCGCGGCCCGGCAGCGGAGGTCATGCGCCGATCGTCACCGACGACCGCGGACCGGTCAACGACCTCCGGGTGTGTCGTGGCAGCCGGTCAGGCGTCCTCGGTGTCGCCCGTCGCGTCGCCCTCCGCGGTGTCGCCCTCCGCGACGTCGCCCTCCGCGGTGGCGCCGGTGTCGTCGTCCCCGGGCTCGCCGAGCGTGCCGTCGGGACGGAGGTTCTTCAGGTCGACGACGTTGCCGGAGGCGTCGGTCACGGTCGCCCCCTCGACGATCTGGGCGAGGGCCTTGCCGCGGCGGATCTCGGCCACCAGCTCGGGCACGTGGTTGTGCTCGAACATGTGGTTGGCGAACTCCTGGGGGTCCTGACCGGACTGCTGGGCGCGGCGCACCATGTGCTGGGTCAGCTCGTTCTGGTCGACCGCGAGCTCGAGCGAGCCGGCGATGGCGTCGAGCACGAACTGCGCGGCGACGGAGTCGCGCACCCGGCGCTCGAGGTCGGCCTCGAACTCCTCCTGCGTCTGGCCCTCGTCCTCGAGGTACTTGTCGAGCGTGATGCCGGCGTAGGCCAGCTGCTGCTCGACGCTCTGGCGGCGCTCGTTGAGCTCGTCGGCGACGACCCCCTCGGGCAGCGGGACCTCGACGAGGTCGAGCAGCTTCTCGAGGACGGCGTCACGGGCCGCGGCCGCCTGCTCGAGTCGCTTGCCGTTGCCGAGCCGCGCCCGGATGTCGGCGGTCAGCTCGTCGGCGGTGTCGAACTCGGAGGCCAGCTGGGCGAACTCGTCGTCGTACGCCGGGAGCTCCTGCGCCTGCACCTGGGACACCTTCACCTGGACGTCGACGGGCTCGCCGACCAGGTCGCCACCGACGAGCTGGGAGGAGAAGGTCTTGTCGTCGCCCGCGCTCATGCCGGCGAGGGCCTCGTCCAGACCCTCGAGCATGCCTCCGCGTCCCACGCGGTAGGACATGCCGCTGACCTCGGCGCCCTCCACGGGCTCGCCGTCCTTGGTGGCCACGAGGTCGATCACCACGAAGTCGCCCTCGGCGGCCGGGCGGTCGACGTCGGCGAGGGTGCCGAACCGCTCGCGGAGGGCCTCGATCTGCTCCTGCACGTCGTCGTCGCCGACCACGGTGTCGTCGACCTCGGCCTCGAGCCCGGAGTAGTCGGGGAGGGTGATCTCGGGACGGACGTCGACCTCCGCGGTGAACTCCAGCGTCTCGTTGTCGTCCATGCGGGTGACCTCGATGTCCGGCTGCGCCAGCGGCGTGAGGTCGTGGGACTGGAGCGCCTCGACGTACTTCTGCGGGACGATCTCGTTGATCGCCTGCTCGAGCACCGCGCCCCGGCCGACCTGCCGGTCGATGACCATGGGAGGCACCTTGCCCCTGCGGAAGCCGGGCACGTTGATCTGCTGCGCGATCGTGCGGTAGGCCTTGTCGAGGCTCGGCCCGAGCTCCTCGAAGGGCACCTCGACGGTCAGCTTGGCCCTGGTCGGGCCCAAGGTCTCGACGGCGCTCTTCACGGGTGTGTCTCCTTGCTTGCGGGTGTGTGGCGACGGCGCGCACGAGCCCGGGACCGAGGGGTGGGCGTGGTGCGTGGGAGCCGCTCGCACGGCGTCTCCCAGCCTAGGGCAAGCGCCGGAACGCTCCCAACCGGCGCGATCCGGGCGTTCGACGACCGTCGGCGGCGGTGGATCTGTGGTCGGGCGACAGGTGGTCGGGGCGACAGGACTCGAACCTGCGGTCTCCTGCTCCCAAAGCAGGCGCGCTAGCCACTACGCTACGCCCCGTGCGGCCGGCTCCGGAGCGGTCCGGAACCGGTCACCGAGCGGACGACGGGAATCGAACCCGCGTCATCAGTTTGGAAGACTGAGGCTCTACCATTGAGCTACGTCCGCACACGTCGTACGCGCTCCGACTCGGCGGCCGGACCGCGCTCGACGCGTGGTCATGGTGCCACACCCGTGGGGTCGCTCCCCAACCGGTGACCGCGTCAGTCGCGCCACACCAGCAACAGCGCGCGGTCGTCTCCCCGGCCGCCGGTGGAGTCGACGAGGGTGGCCGCTCCCCCGGCGAAGGTGCCCCGCAGACGGCGGTCGGCCTGCCCGATCAGGCGGTCGATCCCGATGCCGATGTCGGCCCGACGGGTCTCCACCATGCCGTCCGTGTAGAGCATCAGCGCGTCGCCCGGTCGCAGCGTCCCCGACACCTGCTCGAACGGCGCGTCGGGGATCAGCCCGAGCATCGGCCCACCGGACTCCAACGGCACCCACCGGCCGGCACCGGCCCGCCAGTGGAGCGCGGGCGGGTGGCCGGCGGTCCAGACCCGGAACGCCCCGGTGGTGAGGTCGAGGCTGAGGTGGACGGCGGTCGCGAAGCCGTCCTGCCAGGGATGGTTGATGAGGTAGGCGTTGGCCGCAGGCAGGAACTCGGCCGGCTCCACGGCGGTGACCAGTCCGCTCATGGCCCCCGCCAGGAGCAGCGCCCGTGCCCCGGCGCGGTCACCCTTGCCGGACACGTCGACGACCGACACGTCCAGGCGGCCGCTCGCGGTGTCACCCACCACGAAGAAGTCGCCCGAGAAGCGGGTGCCACCGGCCGAGCGGATCACCGACTCGGCGTGCCACGGGGACGGGAGCGCGGGGAGCACGCCCTGGCCCTGGATGCGGTCGCTCAGCTCGGCCAGCATCGACTCCCCCAGGCTGCCGGCGATGCCGAGGCGGGATCGGCGGAACGACGTCAGCATGATGATGAAGGCCAGGAGGAACATCACCCCGACCGCGAACGCCGTACGGCCCGAGAAGCTCGGCACCTTCGGCAGGGCGAGGGTGAGCAGCACCATCTGGTAGACCACGAACCACGGCAGCAGTCGCGGCCCGAGGAACAGGCCGCCCATCACCAGGGGCAGCACGATCGTGATGATGGGGACGACGTCGGGGAACACCTGCATGCCGACCCCCACGAGGGTGGACAGCAAGAAGAGCGCCGCGAGGGTGAGCCGCTCGGGCTGCGAGCCCGCCAGCATCGCGATCCAGCGTCGGCGGGCCCGATCGGGGGCGACACGCTGTGCCGTCATGGGGGTCATCGTGGGGGTCCCGTCGTGCGTGAGGGGATCACTGTAGAGCGCGGGACCGGAAGCGGCGCTGGCACTGGGGGCACCAGAAGATGTTGCGGCCGACGAGGACGTCGGTGCGGACCGTCGAGCCGCAGACCAGGCACGGCTGGCCGGTGCGCCGGTAGACGTAGACCTCGCCGCCGTGGTCGTCGACGCGCGGCGCCCGACCCATCGCCTCCGGGGTGTGCTCGGGGCGCACGGTGTCGATCCGGCCGGTGCGGACGCCCTCGGCCATCAGGCCGACGAGGTCGGCCCACATGGCCCGCCACTGCCCGACACGCAGCGTGCGACCCGGGCGCAGCGGGTGGATGCGGTGCCGGAACAGCACCTCGGCTCGGTAGACGTTGCCGACACCCGCGAGCACCGCCTGGTCCATCAGGAGGTCGCCGATGGCGCGCGGGCTCTTCGAGATGCGCTGCCAGGCACGCGTCGGGTCGGCGTCGGGTCGCAGCGGGTCGGGGCCGAGCCTGGCCACGATCTCGGTACGTCGAGCGGTGGTGACGAGGTCGCACCGCGTCGCGCCGCGCAGGTCGGCGTACGACGCATCGTCACCGTCGCGGACGAGCCGCAGCCGCACCTGGCCCACGGGCAGCGGCACCTCGGCCACGCCGCGGTGCACGTCGAACCCGCCGATCAGCCCGAGGTGCACGTGCACGACCCGGTCGGCGTCGAAGTCCAGGAAGAGGTGCTTGCCGGCCGACTCGGCGGTGAGCAGGACCGCCCGGTCGAGCTGGGCCGCCTCGGCCGCGAACCGGCCCTGCGGGCTGCTCACGCGCAGCGGGTGCCCCGCGAAGGCGTCGGTCAGCTCTGTGGCGAGCCGGTGCAGGGTGTGACCCTCAGGCATCGGACTCAGGCATCGGACTCAGGCATCGGACTCAGGCATCGGGCTGGGCATCGGACTCAGGCATCGGGCTGGGCACCGGACTGGGCACCGGGCTGGGCACCGGGCCGGGCACCGGGCTGGGGCACCACCGCCGAGGCCGGCAGGGGCGGGAGCGCACCCGTCGACTCGTAGTCGGCGAGCATCGCGATGCGGCGGACGTGTCGCTCCTCACCGGTGAAGGCGGTCTCGAGGAACAGCCCGACGAAGCGGGTCATCTCGTCGAGGCTGTGCATCCGGCCGCCGACGGAGATCACGTTGGCGTCGTTGTGCTGGCGAGCCAGGACCGCGGTCTCGTCGTTCCACACCAGGGCCGCCCGGATGCCCTCCACCTTGTTGGCCGCGATCTGCTCGCCGTTGCCCGAGCCCCCGATGACGACGCCCAGGCTGCCCGGGTCGGCCGCGACTCCGGCGGCGGCTCGCAGGCAGAAGACGGGGTAGTCGTCCTGGGCGTCGAAGACGAACGCGCCGTGGTCGACCGGCTCGTGGCCGTGGTCGCGCAGCCAGCCGATGAGGTGGTGCTTGAGATCGAGGCCGGCGTGGTCGGTGCCGAGGTGGACGCGCATGGCGGACAGTGTTCCATCCGGGGCGCCGCGTCCGCCGACGTCCTGCTCGGTGAAGGTCGGCACCGACGCAAACCGGTTGGACACGTCGGGGGCTGGCCGGTTTCCTTGAGGGCATGGCTGACCTCGAGATCCGGGTGGAGCGGGCGACCGACCCGGAGCGGTACCTCAACAGCGACCACACCATCTGGTTCGACGAGGTCTCCGACGAGCCGTTGGACGTCCAGCTCCGCGGCGTGCCGGCCGACCAGCGCTTCGTCGTCGAGCTGCCCGGGGCCGACGTCGACCCCGGCACGTACCCCGCGATCTACGGCGTGCGCCCGATGCAGCTGTCGGTCCCCGACGGCCACGGCGCCGGCCGGATGCTCCCGGTCGCCGGCCTCACCTGGGTCGGCGTCCATCCCGACCACCGACGCCGGGGCCTCCTCACCGCGATGCTGCGGCACCACTTCGCGCAGACCCGGGCCGAGGGGGTGCACGTCTCTGCGCTGCACGCCAGCGAGCCGGCCATCTACGGACGCCACGGCTACGGCCTCGCCTCGATCGAGTACTCCACCGAGCTGGGGCGAGGCACCACGTTCACCGCGCCCCACCTCGAGGACGACGTCGCCGCGCTCCAGACCCGGATGCTCGACGTCACCGGGGCCGACATCGCGGCCCGGCGTCGCCGCTGCGACCTGGCGGTCGCCCCGGACTGCGTGGGCACCGTCGTCGGCGACGACGAGTTCTACGACGAGCTGGGACATGTCTCGGCGGCCGACCGGCGCGGCAACGAGATCCCCCGCGTGATCTTCGCGACGCGTGCCGGCGAGGATGTCGGCTACGTCGTCTTCCGCCGGTCCCACAAGTGGTCGCACGCCCGCCCGTCGGCCGAGATCGACGTACGCCAGCTGTCGGGTGGACCGGCCGCGCGCCTCGCCCTGCTGCGACGGGTCGTCGACCTCGACCTCGCGGGCACGATCAAGATGTGGGGCACCTCCCAGGACGACCCGCTGCTCTCGTGGGTGGACGGGCCGAGGGCGACCGGTGCCCTGGAGCCCTACGACAGTCTGTGGGTCCGGCTCGTCGACCTGCCGGAGGCCCTCGCGGCCCGGGGGTACGACGACGGCTGCGACATCGTCGTCGACGTCACCGACGTGGCCGCACCCTGGAACGCCGGGCGGTGGCGGATCCGGGTCAAGGACGGCACCGCCGACGTGACCCGCACCGACGACGATGCCGAGGTCGTGCTCCCCGTCTCCGCCCTCGGCGCGGCGTACCTCGGAGGTGGCAACCTCGTGGCGATGCAGCGAGCGGGCGTCCTCGAAGAGCGCCGTCCCGGCGCCGTCACCGAGCTGTGGCGGGCGCTGCGCACCGACCTGCCGCCGTACGCCGCCCGCGGGTTCTGACCACGTGACCGGACTCGCATGGGGCGTCCTGACCCTGGTTTTCGTCGACGAGCTCGCCGCGATGGCGGCGTTCGGCGTGTGGGGGTGGCAGGTCGGCAGCCCACGCGTCCTCCTGGTCGTCGTGCTGCCCCTCGCGGCGATGGTCGCCTGGTCGCTCTTCGCCTCGCCGAAGGCGCGGTACGGCGACCGCGGCCGCCGCGAGGTCGTGAAGGTGGTCGTGTTCGTCCTCGCCTCGTTGGCGCTGTGGGACGCCGGTCACCACGCGTGGGCGGTGGCCCTGTTCGTCCTCTCGGTCGCGGTGAACCTGGCCGCGACCCACCCGCGGATCCGCGCGGTCGCGGCCACCCACGACTGAGGCCTGCTGCGGATCAGCCGCCGAACCGCGCCAGCTCCTCCTCCACCACGCCCGGGTCGAGCTTGGTGAAGATCGGGCTCGGCCGGGCGACCCGCGCACCGACCGTCACCGGACGCGAGCCCCAGGCCGGGGTGTCGGAGTAGTCGCCGGTGATGATCGGGTAGACGTGGAGCCCCGCGCCCTCGTCGGGGTCGAGGTCCTCGACGTACTCGATCCGCGGCATCGGCATGAACTGGCCCACACCGCCGAAGACCTGCCAGACCCGGTTGGCCGAGAACGGCAGGAACGGCGCCAACAGGGTGTTGCAGTCGAGCACGCACTGGGCGGTCACGTGCAGGACGGTGCCCAGCCGCTCGCGCTGCGCGTCGTCCTTCATCTTGTAGGGCTCGGTGGCCGTGACGTACTTGTTCACCTCGCCGACGATGCGCATCGCCTCGGCGACCGCGGCCCGCAGCCGCTGCCGGCCGATCAGCTCGCCGACGGTGTCGAACCCGCCGCGTACGGCCTCCAGGACGGCGCGGTCCTCCGGCGCCAGGGGCCCCGCCTCGGGGATCTCGCCGAACCCGTTCGCGATCATGGTGGCGGTGCGGTTGACGAGGTTGCCCCAGCCGGCGACCAGCTCGGAGTTGGTGCGCAGCACGAAGTCGGCCCAGGTGAAGTCGGCGTCGGAGGTCTCCGGCCCCGCCGCGCAGATGTAGTAGCGCAGTGCGTCGGGTTGGTAGCGGGCGAGCATGTCTCCGACCAGGATCACGTGGCCCCGGCTGGTGGAGAACTGCTTGCTCTCCATCGTCATGAACTCGCTGGAGACGACCTCGGTCGGCAGCTGGAGGTCGCCGTACGGGCCCGGCTCGCCGCCCAGCGCGCCCCGTCCGTCGTACGCCAGGAGCTCGGCGGGCCAGATGACGGAGTGGAAGACGATGTTGTCCTTGCCCATGAAGTAGTAGGACAGCGTCTCGGGGTCGTTCCACCACTCGCGCCAGCGCTCGGGACTCCCCCCGTCCTTGTCGGCGAGCCGGCGGGCCCACTCGATCGAGGCCGACAGATAGCCGATCACCGCGTCGAACCAGACGTACATCCGCTTGGTCGGGTTGTCGCGCCAGCCGTCGACGGGCACCGGGATGCCCCAGTCGATGTCGCGCGTCATGGCTCGCGGCCGGAGGTCCTCGATCAGGTTGAGCGAGAACTTGATGACGTTGGGCCGCCAGGTGCCGCCGGCCTCGCGTCCGCGGAGGTACGAGGCCAGCGCGTCCGCCAGCGCGGGCAGGTCGAGGAAGAAGTGCTGGGTCTCGACGAACTCCGGCGTCTCGCCGTTGATCCTGCTGCGCGGGTTCAGCAGGTCGGTCGGGTCGAGCTGGTTGCCGCAGTTGTCGCACTGGTCGCCGCGCGCGTCGGGGTAGCCGCAGATCGGGCAGGTGCCCTCGATGTAGCGGTCGGGCAGGGTGCGGCCGGTGGACGGGCTGACGGCACCCTTCGTCGTCCGCTCCACCATGTAGCCGTTGCGGTGGACGGTCGTGAACAGCTCCTGGACGACCCGGTAGTGGTTGCCGGTCGTCGTCCGGGTGAAGAGGTCGTAGGACAGGCCGAGGTCCACGAGGTCCTGGACGATGACCGCGTTGTTCTTGTCCGCGAGGTCCTTGGCGGTGACCCCGGCCGCGTCGGCCGCGACCAGGATCGGAGTTCCGTGCTCGTCGGTGCCCGACACCATCAGGACCTCGTGGCCGGCCATCCGCATGTATCGGCTGAACACGTCGGAGGGCACGCCGAAGCCGGCCACGTGGCCGATGTGGCGCGGGCCGTTGGCGTACGGCCAGGCGACGGCGGACAGGACATGCGTCATGCCGGAAGCCTAGTGACGGCGTGCCACCGGTTATCCGGCAGTGCGGCCGGGGTCAGGCCGACGTGGGCGCCTGCCACAGCAGAGAGTGCTTGAAGTCGGTCTGCGGCCGCTTCACGCTGTTGTTGTGCCGGGGCGACCCCGTCCGACCCCACGCGTCGTCCCCGAGGAAGTCCGGTACGCCGAACGGCAGGTCGCCGCGCGGGATCGGCGCGTAGTCCGCCTCCTTGAGCGTCGTCCCGTAGTTCGCGCCGGTGACGTCGCCGTCGCTGTCGGGGGTGACGATCCCGCGCAGCTGGACCACCCCCGCCCGCCACTCGGTGGCGAGCGTGGTCGCACTGCGGCTCGAGGGGTGCGGGAGCGGTATCACCGGGACGCCGGACGGGTTGTCCCAGTCCGCGACCGCGGCCTGCGCCTGCACCCCGAAGGCGACGACCGCCTGGAGCGCCGGCCCGGTCGTCATCGAGATCAGGGTGTTGCGCCAGGTCACGTGCTCCGGCTCGTGGAGCATGGCCTTGGCGCTGCCGGCGGCCGAGGGGAAGAGCGCGTAGGCGAACGCGTTGATGCAGAGGTAGCTGCGGGTCAGCCCGACCTTCGTCAGGAAGCCCTGCACCCGCTGGCCGGCGTCGCCGACCAGGGTCCGGCCGGCGATCCGCTCGGTCGGGCCGGGGTCCGAGGCGATGCAGAGCAGCCGGGCCGACCGGTCGAGGCGGCCGCGGTAGAAGATCGGGCCCCAGTCGTACCAGAACATCGTCTTGTGGGGCTCGTAGCTCGGCAGCGAGACCAGGTGCTCGTAGACCGGGATGGACGGTCCGTGGTCGAAGGTGGGCATGGGTGTCTCCTCACTGGAGCTGTCGGGTGCAGAAGGCGAGCAGGTCCGAGTTGTCGTGGAGCAGGTCTCGACGGGTCATGGCGTACGGGATGCCGGACACGCCGAGGTCCTCGATCGGGATCCCGTCGCCGTCCGACGAGCGGATCGCACGACGGAAGGCGAGGGTGAAGCCCGTCCCCTCGGGCAGCACCGGCAGCGGCTGGTCGGTGCCGGCCAGCGCGTCGCGGAGCTGGCCGGCGGTCCACACGTTGGCGCCGCCGGCTCCCGTGCCTCGGCCGACACTGACCAGCGGCCCGATCCCGTGGTCGACCCAGCCGGCCGCGAACAGGTCGCCAGAGGAGTACGTGTTGGGGTCGACGACGGCGACGACCCTGCCGTGGTACACGCGGCGCTTGTCGTTGCACCAGGCGGGGTCGGTGAGCGGGAGCGGCTGCGACCACAGGTCACCGGTGGACATGGTGTCCTCGAGCGACGGGCTCCACGCCTCGAGCTCCATCCGGTTGAACGGGCTGGCGGCCAGCTTCCGCATGAGCGGCGTCGCCAGCAGGCTGAACCGCGTCGGCGCGATCTCCCGACTGCTGAACAGCTGCAGGGTGCGCTCGGCCGCCCAGATCAGTCCCCCCGGGTTGCCCCGGAGATCGACGACCAGGCGGCCCTGCGGCAGCAGTCCGACGACCCGGGCCACCTCGTCGACGAACGCCGTGTCGTCGTGCACGTCGAACGTCCAGATGCGGAGGTACCCGACCTGCGGGCTCAGCGCACGAGCACTCAGCTGGTCGGGCAGGCTGGTGGCGACCGGCCCGGCCGTGACCCGCCGAGCTCCCGTGACGGGCACCCCGGCGTTGGCGCTGTCGGTCACCCAGGCCTCGTGGGCGAACTGGAGCTTCTTGGCGCGTCGTACGGCCTCGGCGGCCGGATCCCGGGCCACGCGCAGGGCACCGCGGGATCCCGCGCCGGCTCCGGCGTCCGCGGGGCCGGGGTCGACGACCCGCCAGCTGAACCGGTGCTCGCGGAAGGTCCCCCTCGACGTGCGGTAGCCGACGATCACCCAGTCCTCGTCGGGCGGCGGGCCGTACTGCAGGGCGCGGAAGGTGAGCGACTCCAGGGCACGTGCCCTGCGGGCGTCGGGGCGACCTCCGGTCTCACGGTCGGCGTACACCTCGACGGCCCGGGCGAAGGGGACGCCGTTCCACGACTCCAGCCGGCAGCCGACCTTGAAGCCGTCGTCGTCGACGGCCGCCTGGTTGACCTTGCTGACCAGGAACTCCGGCGCGTTCTCCGGCCCGTACTGCTCCACCAGGAAGGGCAGGACGGCGACGGCGCCGGCGAGCGACGTCGGCCCGAGGTAGCGGGTGTGGGCGTCGCGGAGTCCGGTGACGACTCCGGCCGTGGCGAGGTGGAACTCCGCGTCCGTGAGCTCGTTGGCGCGCCGCCGCAGCAGGGCGAGCGCCTGGACCGGATCCGCGGCGTACCCGGCGCGCTTGGCCGGCAGGTGCGCGTAGCACCCCTCGAGCACCTGCGAGAGGGCGTCCAGCACCACGAGCCGCTGGCCGCCGTCGAGCACACCCGTCGGAGTGCCCGGCATGGTGCGGGCCTCGGCGAGGCTCCTTCCGATCCGGGCGGTCTCGGGCCGGCGCTGCCTGCTCCGCGTCATCGGTAGTACCTCTCCAGGTCGTCGAGCACGCCGCCGTGGAAGCCCCGGCCGACCACGGAGGCGAGCCAGGCCCCGTCGTGCGTGAGCGACTCGAGCGGCGGGATCGCCACCTGGGTCAGGTCGTGCGGCAGGCCGCCGACGGGTGCCAGCCCGGTCGGCATGTCGAGGGCCAGCCGGAGCGGCTGCTCGCGATCGGGATGGTCGCGCGCGTCCGCGTACCTGCCCTGGGCGTCCTCGATCGCCGTGCTCGGATCGGCCCTGACCTCCTCCATCCGGTCGACCACGTCGTCCCAGGCCCAGGCCTTCGTCGGGTCGTCGGGCTGCCCCAGCGACAGCACCATGGGGCGGCTCCCGACCGTGAGCGTCGTCGGGGTCGGCGCCGAGGCCATCAGCTCGGGCGTGCCGTACCTCGGGACACCGCCCACGACGACCAGGTCGACGTCGTCCTCCCTCGAGGTCACGATCCGGTGGAACGGCTCGGTGCTGCGGCTCGCCCGCATCACGACGAGGTCGGCCAGGGCGCCCTTCTGGATCCGTCCCAGCTGCCGGCCGTAGGCGCGAGCCAGCACGTCCCCGGGCCCCGACGTCACCATCTCGACCAGGTCGCGGTCGCTGAGGCCGAAGCCCTCGACATCCGAGACCAGACGGGCCGACTTGAGCTCGCCCTGGATGTTCTTGGTGCCCGACGGCGCCCAGTCGCTGCCGAGGCAGACCGTGATGCCCTGGGCGCGGGCCGCACCGACGTCGGTCGTCTGGTGCTGGCCGTAGAGCCACAGGTTCGAGAACGGTGACCAGGCGATGGCGCCCTGGGCGGTCCACTGCGTGTACGCCGCCGGGTCGACGGCGTTCGTGTGGACCGCGATGAAGGTCGGCTGCAGACAGCCGGCCGCACGCGCGTCGGCGAACTCGCGAGCCACGAGGCTGCCGCGCTGGCCCTCGGCGCAGTGGTAGACGAAGGCCGATCCGTTGCGCATCTTGGTGGCGGAGCCCGAGAGCGCGGTCGGCGTCTCGGTGAGCACCGAGGCGTAGACGAGGTTGGGGTCGTGGGTGCCGAAGGTCTCGTCCTCGACGTTGCGCACCAGCATCCCGTCGGGCGGCTTGTTCCGCGGCGGCGAGCCCTGCACGGAGGTGGTGCCGCCCACGATGGCCTTGGTCTCGACGTACGCGAGCAGCTCGTGCGGACAGGCCGTGATCAGCCCGTACGCCGGCCAGGTGGTCGACGCCGCGTACGTGTGCGCGCGGGGCCACGAGTCGTGATGGAGGAAGGGCGTGGTCTGGCTCGGCTCGGTCCACAACGGCAACGTGTTGTAGGCGAGGTGGTTGTGGAGGTCGATCAGCCCGGGGACGACCAGGTTGGTCCCGACGTCCACGATGGCCGCGTCCTCGAAGCCGGCGGGACCGCGCGAGATGCCCGGGGTGACCGCGGCGATCGTGCCGTCATCGGCGATCCAGACCCGCCCCGTGAACACCCCTGACGCCGGGACCTCGACCGACGGGTCGTTCGACATCGCCACGATCCGGCCATGGATGGCCCACATCGTGCCGCCCTCTCCCCCGAGAAAGCGCTCGCACCGCGTGACCACCCGCCTCTCGGGCGGTCACCTGGAGGAGGGGGCCTGGGTGTCCGCTGATACTCCCAGCACCGGTTCGTCGGCGTCGAGGCCGCAGGTCGTGCTCGCGATCCGCGCCTCGCGCTCTCGGCTCATCCCGGGAGGCTGTCCCCCGTCAGGCGAATTCGAGCTCGCCGGTGCGGGTGCGCTTGATCTCGAAGAAGTAGTCGAACCCAGCCAGTGCGACGGCGCCGTCCCAGATCCGGCCGGCGTCCTCGCCCCGCGGGATCCGGGACAGCACCGGCCCGAAGAATGCGGAGCCGTTGACCGCGATGGTCGGCGTGCCGACGTCGTCGCCGACCCGGTCGATCGCCTCCTGGTGCGAGGCCAGCAGCGCGTCGTCGTACGACGCGTCGTCCATCGCCTCGACGAGCTCGGCCGGGAGCCCGGCGTCGTCCAGCGCCGCCACGACCAGCTCGCGGTCGACGTCCTGCTTCTCGAGGTGGATCCGGGTGCCAAGGGCCGTGTACAGCGGGTCCAGCGCCTCGCGGCCGATCCGCTGCTCCGTCGCGATCAGCACGCGCCCGATCGGGAGGCCGCGGGCGACCCGGGCCTGGTAGTCCGCCGAGAGGTCGCGGTCCTTGTTGAGGAAGTAGAGGCTCATCACCCGCCAGCGGACCTCGACGTCGCGCACCTGCTCGACCTCGAGCATCCAGCGGGACGTGATCCAGGCGAAGGGGCACAACGGGTCGAACCAGAAGTCTGCCGAGTCAGTCATGTGGGGAGAACAGCTCGGCAGGGCCCACCATTCCCGCCGTCGCAGGGGCGTCGCGATTTCGTCGCCGACTCGTGATCGGCTCCGATGGTGGTCCGGGTCACACGGGATGGCAGGATTCGCGCATGCCTGGAACCAACCTCACTCGGGAAGAGGCCGCCACCCGCGCCGCCCTGCTCGACGTCACGTCGTACGCCGTCGACCTCGACCTCACGACGGGCGACAAGACCTTCGAGTCGACCACCACCCTCCGGTTCACCTGCCGCGAGCCCGGGGCGGAGACGTTCGCCGACCTGGTCGGCGCGATCATCCACGAGATCACCCTGAACGGCGAGCCGGTCGACGAGGCGTCGTCGTACCAGGACAGCCGGATCCGGCTGACGAACCTGCAGGCGGACAACGAGCTGGTCGTGCGTGCCGACTGCGCGTACTCGCGCTCGGGTGAGGGACTGCACCGCTTCGTCGACCCGGTGGACGGCCGCATCTACCTCTACACGCAGTTCGAGGTCCCCGACGCGCGCCGGGTGTTCACGACGTTCGAGCAGCCGGACCTCAAGTCGGTGTTCACCTGGACGGTCACCGCGCCGTCCGGCTGGAAGGTCGTGTCCAACGCGCCGACGCCCACGCCCGAGGAGCTCGTCGACGGCAGGGCTCGCTGGAGCTTCCCCGAGTCGAAGCGGATGTCGACGTACGTCACCGCGCTCATCGCCGGCGAGTACCACGAGCACCTCGACGTGTACGACGGTCCGTACGGGCGGATCCCGCTCGGCCACTACTGCCGCCAGGCGCTGGTGGAGCACCTCGATGTCGAGGAGCTGCTGAAGATGACGCGGCAGGGGTTCGAGTTCTTCGAGGAGGCGTTCGACTTCCCGTACCCGTTCCAGAAGTACGACCAGCTCTACGTCCCGGAGTACAACTCGGGCGCCATGGAGAACGCCGGGGCCATCACCCTCCGCGACGAGTACCTCCCGCGCAGCCGCCAGGACGCCGCGTTCTACGAGTTCCGCTGCTCGGTGATCCTGCACGAGATGGCGCACATGTGGTTCGGCGACCTGGTCACCATGAAGTGGTGGGACGACCTCTGGCTGAACGAGTCGTTCGCCGAGTGGGCCTGCTACCACGCGGCCGTCGAGAACACCGAGTTCACCGACTCGTGGACCGGCTTCACCAACGCCCGCAAGAACTGGGCGCTGCGCCAGGACCAGCTGCCGTCGACCCACCCCATCGCGGCCGACAACTACGACCTGCACGCGGTCGAGGTCAACTTCGACGGCATCACGTACGCCAAGGGGGCGTCGGTCCTCAAGCAGCTCGTCGCCTGGGTGGGGCTCGAGCCCTTCCTGGTGGGGCTGCGGCAGTACTTCAAGGACCACGCCTATGCGAACTCCGAGTTCGTCGACCTGCTCACGGCTCTCGAGAAGGCCTCCGGGCGCGAGCTCGACGCCTGGGCCAAGGAGTGGCTGCAGACCAGTGGCGTGAACACCCTGGCGGCCGAGTTCGAGCTCGCCGCCGACGGCACCTACGCCTCGTTCGGCGTACGCCAGACCGCGTCGGGTGACAACCCCACGCTCCGCCGGCACCGCATCGGCATCGGTCTGTACGACGACGAGGGCGGCAGGCTGGTCCGCCGTCGCTTCGTGGAGACCGACATCCAGGGCGACCTGACCCCGCTCGCCGACCTCGTCGGCGAGCGCCAGCCGGACCTGCTGCTGCTCAACGACCGTGACCTGACCTACGCGAAGATCCGGCTCGACCAGCGCTCGCTGGCGACGGTGGTCGGCGGCCTGCGCCTGCTCGACGACTCACTGGCCCGGGCCCTGTGCTGGGGCGCGGCGTGGGACATGACCCGCGACGCCGAGATGAGCGCCACCGACTTCGTCTCCCTGGTGCTGGCCAACATCGGCACCGAGACCGACTCCTTCGGCGTCCGCTCGATCCCCAACTACGCGGCCGCGGCCATCAACCTCTACTCCGACCCGGCGCGACGCGACCGGCTGCGCGCCACCTGGGAGTCCGGCGTGCGCGAGCTGCTCCACGCCGCCGCGCCGGGCAGCGACCACCAGCTGACCTTCATGCGCGCGTACGCCGCGGCGCTGAGGTCCGACGAGGGCGACGCCGAGATCGCCGGTCTGCTCGACGGGTCGGTCGTCCTCGATGGACTCGAGGTCGACACCGACCTGCGCTGGCTGATGGTGATCGGGCTGGCCCGCGCCGGCGCGATCGACGAGGCGCGGATCGAGGAGGAGCTCGAGCGCGACCAGACCATCTCCGGCCAGGAGTACGCCGCGGCCGCCCGAGCCTCGCGCCCGACCGCGGAGGCGAAGGCCGCCGCCTGGGCCGAGCTCGTCGAGAACCCCGACGTGCCGAACGAGACCCACCGCTCGATCGCGGTCGCCTTCATGCGGCACGGCCAGGAGGCGCTCCTGCGGCCGTACGTCGAGAAGTACCTCGACGCCGCCGACACGATCTGGGAGCGACTCGGCACCCACATGGCCACGAACGCGCTCGAGGGCGCGTTCCCCTTCCCCCTGGGCAGCCCGGCGCTGGTCGAGCGGCTCGACCGC
>JBAUWD010000408.1:0-3255 GCA_049583575.1 Nocardioides sp. | reverse complement strand
GCCGCCGGCAGCCCGAGGACCTCCCGCGCGAGCAGCGTGGCGCGCTGTCGCACAGGCAGCACCTGCAGCGCCGTCAGGAACGCGAGCTCGATCGTCTCGCGGGCGACGTAGGCCTGGTCCGGCTCGTCGTCGTCCGTCGGCACGTCGTCGAGCAGCGTGTCCGGGTACGGCGTGAGCCAGCTGACCTCGAGGCCGGACCCGGCGCGGCGCTGCTGCGCGCGGGCGCGGTCGATGCAGACGTTCGTCGCGATCCGGTAGAGCCAGGCCCGCGGGTGCTCGCCGTCGAACGACTCACGGGTCCGCCAGGCGCGCAGGAACGTCTCCTGCACCGCGTCCTCGGCGTCGTCGTACGACGCGAGCATCCGGTAGCAGTGCACGTGGAGCTCGCGCCGGTGCCGCTCGAAGGCGCTCTCCAGGGGGTCCATCAGCGAGCGTGCTGCTTGATCTCCTGGACCGACCAGGAGTTGCCGTCGGGGTCGTCGAAGAAGACGAACGTGCCGTAGTCGGCCCGGTCCGGCTCGAGTCCCGGCGTCATCTGCCCGTCGAGGAAGTGCTGCGGACCGGTGTTCGCGATCCCCCGCTGCTCGAGGTAGGCGTGTGCCGCCTCGATGTCATCCACGGCCAGCGTGGCGCCCTTGAGCGAGCCGGGCGCGACGCCGCCGCCGAGCCCGGTGCCGAACACGATCGAGCACGCCGAGCCGGGCGGCGTCACCTGGACCACCCGGAAGTTCTCGTTGGGCGCGAAGTCGGTGTCGAGGGTGAACCCCAACGTGTCGACGTAGAACGCCCTGGCGCGCTCCACGTCCGCCACCGGGGCGATGACCACTTCCAGCTTCCACTCCATGTCGTCCTCCTCGGGCCGCGGCCCACTGTTGCAGGCTCGTCACCAGATGGAACGACGGCGAGCGCGGAAACTCATCGGTCCACCGACGAGTCGCCCCCGACCTCCTTCGAGGACGGGCCCGGATCTTTCGCTCCGTCGGGACGAAGCTCGGGGATCGCCCGGTGGGGATCAGTGGCGCACCCAGGAGTTGCCGCTCTGATCCACCAGGAAGCAGGTGGCCCTCGACGGGCACGACAAGGTCCGCGGAAGGTTGTCGTAACCGCGAGGCAGGGCACGGCTCCTCGTCCAGCCGTCCCCCCTCCAGCGGGCGACCTTGCCGACGAGATCGTCGTGCCGGCCCAGGCCAAGGGCGACGGTGCACGAGGTCGCCGAGCCGCAGTCGAGGGCCAGGACGGGGCCGACCTGAACCCGCCCACCCCACGTGCCGCCGTCGTAGAAGTACACGTTGCCGAGCTCGTCTCCTGCGAGGCAGCGTGTCGTGGTCGGGCAGCGGATGGTCAAGTCGTTGACATTGCCCACCCCCCGGACGGCGACCTGCTGGACCGGCGACCAGGTCGAGCCGTCGAAGTGGGTGGCCGATCCCTCCTCGGTGCCCGCCCAGCAGTCGTCCACCGCCGGGCAGGAGATGGATGTCGGCGAGATCCCCAGGTCCGGTCCGGCCGTCCAGTCGGCACCGTCCCAGATCCTCGTCGTCCCGTCGGACACGCTGCCCGCCACACAGTACGACGGGGAAGCGCAGTCGAACTCGTTGAAGCGCCCCTGGCCCAGCTGCCCGGCGTTGCTCCACTCGCTCCCGTCCCAGGTCGCGGCGTTGCGTCCGTGGCCGTCGATCGACAGGCAGAACGAGGGCGACTCGCAGACGACTCCGACGCTGCCGAGCCAGCCGGCCGGCATGGCGACCGTGCTCCATGTGCCCTGACGAAGGACGCGAGACGATGTTCCGCCGCGCGCTCCCATGCAGAACGACGAGGTGGGGCAGGACACCGCTCGGACGACCTCGGGTTCTGAGGGGAACGCACCGAACCGCCAGTTGCCGTTGCGCAGTGTCAGCATCTTCCCGTCCGCGGTGACGGCGATGCAGTGGTCCCGACTCGGGCACGACAGGCGAGACGGCCGATGGCGCTTGTCGCCGCCCGGAATCGTGCGGACGTCTCGCCACCCGTCGTGCCACTCCGCCGCGTGACCGGTCGTGAGGTACTCGCAGAAGTGGGTGCCGCACGAGGCGGCGGGAAGCTCGAACTGGCCGAAGCGGAGCCTGGCCCTGATCCATCGGTGGCCGTTCCAGCGCGCGGTCAAGCCGCCGACGCCGCCGGCCAGACACAGTGTGGGCGACCCACACGACAGGCTCCCGGTCTGCCCGTTCACCCGCACTGGCACGTGACCCTGGCGACGCCAACCGTGTCCGGTGTAGCGATAGACAGGGTCCTGGTCGGGTGCGACTCCGTGCCTGTCGGTCGAGTCGTCCGTGGCCATGCAGAAGGTGCGCGACGTGCACGAGACGGTTGACAGGTCGGTGCCGGCAACGCGTGGTCCGTGACGCCAGGCCCTGCCGCCGTACCAGAGCGTGTGTCCTCCGCCGCCCACTGCCAGGCACCAGTGGGAGCTCACGCAGGAGACGGACCTGACCGCGAAGCCGACGATCTTCGCCTGCCCCCAGTGACCGTGCTTCTCGACCTCGACCACGGCCCCGCCGACGGCGGCGCAGAACGACGCCGTCGGGCACGACACCGAGTCCAGTCCCGTCAGGTCGTGGTCGGCCGTTCGGGTCTTCTTCCAGACGTGCCCGTCGAAACGCAGCTCGGCCCCGACCGCGTTCACGGCGGTGCAGCTGTCTCTGGTCGAGCAGGAGAGCGACGTGATGGGCGACGTGGGCCGTGGTCCCGTGCGTTGCGGGCCCCAGTGCGAGGACTCTTCGGCCCGCGTCGGTCCGGCGAACCCCAGCAGCGCCAGCAACAGCACCGCCGAGACCCTCTGAGCGTGTGAGATCTCCCTCGATCGCCCCGTCGTGGCCGTCATGTCCAGTACGACGCCGGTGAGGGTCGATCGGTTCGGTGGCCGTCCCGTCGCCGGTCACCCGGTGCACGCAGAGGGTGCGCCGCCCGTCGGATCGAACCGACGACCCTCCACCCCGACCCAGCGCCGGAGGTCACCCGAGGGCGACCGCGCGCGGCGGCGACGTCCGCCGGGGCAGGATGCGGAACGTCACCGTCGTGGCCGTCGTGACGCCCTCCGTGCTCGGGACCACGCTCACCCGGGTGCCGAGAAGTGCGGGCGGTCGAGACGGACTAGCGGACCGGCGGCGGGCTGCCGGCGGGAGCGATGACACCCGCCAGGTCGGAGAGCGCTTGGGGGACGACCCGGTAGTAGTGCCAGGTGCCGCGGCGTTCGCCCGTGACCAGACCCGCTTGCAC
>JBAUWD010000407.1:0-5019 GCA_049583575.1 Nocardioides sp. | reverse complement strand
CGACGGCTCCCGGCGCAGCTGGACCACCGCGCGCACGCGGAACGGCCCCGGACCGGCCGGGCGCAGTCCGAGCCGTGCCGCCGGCACCTGCTCCTTGATCGCGCTACCGGGCGACAGGATCGAGAGCGGCTTGGGGTAGGGCACGACGGACAGGTCGTCGCGGACGCCCGCGGTCTCGTCGGAGAGGTAGCAGAGTTCGCGTCCCAGCGTGCGCGCCACCGTCGTCTTGCCGGCGCCGGAGGGCCCGAACAGCAGTACCGTGTCACCGGTGCCGGCGTCGGCCAGCGCGCAGGCGTGGAACATCAGCATCGTGCCGGCACGGGCGGTGATCGCCGTCTTCGTGACGACCGGGCTCAGCTGGTCCAGCACCGCGGCGAGGTCGGACCCGGTGACGTCGTAGCCCGGTGGCTCGGTGTCGCCGCGCGCGTCGAGCCGGACCCGGATCTCCAGCGCGCCGCCCTCGGGCCCGTCGTACCGGCAGGACTCCCAGGCGGTCTCGACCGCCGCTGCCAGCACGTGGGCGCCGGAACCCTCGCACGAGACGAGCAAAGGAACTTCCAGAGCCTTCAGACGCACCCGGGTGGGATCGCCTACGCTGGGAGTCCGCACTCCCGGGAGTGTAGGACCCGCGACGCTCGCGGGGAGGAGAGTCGTGCGATGGAGCTGAAGGACTACCTGAGGATC
Source organism: Nocardioides sp. (assembly GCA_049583575.1). GTDB lineage: Bacteria > Actinomycetota > Actinomycetes > Propionibacteriales > Nocardioidaceae > Nocardioides. The sequence goes on along the minus strand of JBAUWD010000407.1, from coordinate 4,335 downwards.
CTGCGCGCCCACTGGGTGGGCGTCCTGGTGCTCGCCGTGCTCGGGGTCGCCGCCGCCGCGGCGTACAGCGCTTCGCAGTCCAAGGTCTACGAGGCGACGTCCACCGGATACGTCAGCTCCGGCGGGAACACCTCGCCCGCCCAGGCGTCCATCGCCGACGACCTGGCCAAGTCGCGGGTGAAGTCCTACGTCGCGATCGCGACCAGCACCACCGCCGCGCAGGACGTCATCAAGTCCCTCCATCTCGACACGACGCCGGACGCGCTGGTCGGCCAGATCTCCGTCGGGCAGCCCACCGACACCGTCGTCCTCACGATCAGCGCCCGCGACAGCACCCCGCAGGGCGCGCAGGCCATCGCCGACGCCTGGGTGCGGGCCCTGGCCAAGGAGGTCGCGGTCGTCGACGCGAAGACCGGGCTGAGCCTCGTCCCCTACACCTCGGCGTCACTGCCCGGGAAGCCGGTCGTGCCGCGCACGAAGGTCAACCTCGCGCTCGGGCTGCTCCTCGGCCTGCTGCTGGGCTTCGCCTATGCGATGGTCCGCCACCAGCTCGACCGCCGGATCCGCTCGGCCGAGGAGGTCGAGAAGACGTTCGGCACCCCGGTGATCGGGCTCATCCCGCAGTCCCAGCACATGCGCCGTGACAAGGGCGAGCCGCTCGGGCTGGCGGTCACCGGCCCCACCGCCTCCAGCTCCGCCGGCGTCGCCGAGGCCTTCCGGAAGCTGCGCACGAACCTCGCCTACATGGACGTCGACAGCCCGCCGCGGACCATCGTCGTCACCAGCCCGAAGCAGTCGGACGGCAAGTCCACCGTCGCCGCCAACCTCGCTGCCGCCATCGCGGTCGGTGGCCAGGCGGTGACCCTCATCGACGGCGACCTGCGCCGCCCCACCGTCGCCCGCTCGCTCGGCGTGGTCGACGACGTCGGTCTGACCGACGTACTCGTCGGACGGGTGAACGTCGCCGAGGTCCTGCAGTCACATCCCGACGTACCCGGTCTGCACGTGCTCGGCTCCGGCCCCATCCCGCCCAACCCCAGTGAGCTGCTGGGCTCCCAGGCGATGCGCACGCTGCTGTCCGAGCTGGCGGCCGACTCGATCGTGATCATCGACGCTCCGCCGCTGCTCCCGGTCACCGACGCGGCGGTGCTGACGCGCTCGGCCGACGGCGCGCTCGTGGTCATCTCCCACGGCGGCACGCTCGACTCGGAGCTCACGACCTCGCTGAACCACATCTCCACGGTGCACGGCCGCACGCTCGGCGTGATCTTCAACCGGATGCGCCGCAGCGCCGCCGGCAGCTACCACTACGGCGAGTACACCCGCTACGAGTACGCCTCCGACGTCAAGAAGGCACCGACGACCGGCAAGCGGGCGGCCCGCCAGCCCGCCTCGAAGTCCTAGTCACCCGCGCGGGCGTACGCCGATCAGCTCGCGCGCCTCGGCCGGCGGCATCGGCGTCCGCTGGGCCAGGGCACCGATCGCCACGGCTCGCTCGACCAGCTGGGCGTTGGACTCCACCGGCACGCCGCGGCTGATGGTCAGCACGTCCTCCATCCCGACGCGCAGGTGGCCGCCCTTGGAGAGGCTGGCCAGCAGCACGGCGAGGGTGGACCGGCCGATCCCGGTGGCGCTCCAGCTGGTGGTCGCGGCGGGCAGGTCACGGACGGCGGCGACGAGCGCGTCCGTCGTACCGTTCATGCCGCCGGGGACCCCCATCACGAGGTCGACGTGCACCTTGCCGCCGGCCGGAGGCCCGTAGCGGTCGAGCAGGCGGGTCAGGGCGTGGACCTGGCCGAGGTCGAAGAGCTCGAACTCGGGGGCGACCCCGCGCTCCTGGGCCAGCTGGTAGAGCTCGCAGACGAACGGCCACGGGTTGGAGAAGACGTCGTCCCCGAAGTTGGTGGTGCCCATGGTCAGGCTGCACGAGTCGGGGTCGGCGTCGAGCACCTTCAGCCGCTGGTCGAGCGGGTCGTGCACGCTGCCGCCCGTCGAGAGCTGGACCACAAGGTCACTGGACTCGCGTACGGCCGCGACCCACTCCCGGAGCAGAGCGAGGTCGAGCGTCGGCCGGTGCTCCCGGTCTCGGACGTGGATGTGGATCATGGCCGCGCCGGCAGCCTCGCAGTCCCTCGCGGTCTGCGCGACCTCCTCGGGCGTCGTCGGCAGGTGCGGGCAGTCGGCCTTCGCCGTCTCGGCACCCGTCGGTGCCACGGTGATCAGCAGCGGGTCGGTCATGGGGTCATCGTGTCAGAGGGGTCCCCAGGGCGCGCGACCGGCGAGGATGGGCCCATGCGTGCGGTCGTCCAGCGGGTGTCCTCGGCCTCGGTCAGCGTCGACGGAGAGGTGGTCGGGGCGCTCGACGGGCCGGGCCTGCTGGTGTACCTCGGCATCACCCACACCGACGGTCCGGCCGAGGTCGACTGGATGGCCCGCAAGATCTGGGGGCTGCGGATCCTCGCCGACGAGCGCTCGGCCTCCGACCTGTCGGCGCCGGTGCTCGTGGTCTCGCAGTTCACCCTGTACGGCGACGCCCGCAAGGGTCGGCGCCCCACCTGGGAGGCCGCCGCCCCCGGTCCCGTCTCCGAGCCCGTGTACGACGCGGTCTGCGCCGCCCTCGCCGACCTCGGCGCCACCGTCGTACCGGGGGTCTTCGGCGCCACCATGCAGGTCGAGTCGGTCAACGACGGACCCGTCACCGTCCTCCTCGACCGCTGACTCGGCGCAGACAGACACCCGAAACACGCCGAGTCGGCGCAAACAGGCACCAGAAGAACGCCGAGTCGTCACGTGACAACTCGGCGTTCACTCCCGGACGCGGCCGGGTCAGAGCGTGATGGTGACCTCGGCGACGGACCCGACAGCGGCCTCGACCTTCTGGTCCACGGTGTCCGCCTGTGGAGCGAGGGTGCGCAGCGTCCACTCGCCGTTCCCGGCGAAGAAGCGGAAGTGCCCGGTGGCAGACGTCGGCACCTCGGCGGTGAACTCACCGCTCCGGTCGAGGAGCCGCACGTAGGCGTTCGGCACCGGCCGGCCGTCGCGGACGACCTGCCCCTGCACCACCGCCTCCTTCGCGACGTCGACGCCGTCGAGCGACAGCCCGCCCGCGGTCGCGCCGCACATCAGGCGCCCTGCCCGGGCTCGGCCTCGCCCCGCTCGTCGCCGAGCGCCACGGGTACGCCGACGAGCGAGCCGTACTCGGTCCACGAGCCGTCGTAGTTCTTCACGTGGTCCTGACCCAGCAGCTCCTTGAGCACGAACCACGTGTGCGACGACCGCTCACCGATGCGGCAGTAGGCGATGGTGTCCCTGCTCCAGTCGACCCCGGCCTCGGTGTAGAGCTCCTTGAGCTCGTCGTCCGACCTGAAGGTCCCGTCGTCGTTGGCCGCCTTGCTCCACGGCACGTTCGCCGCGGTCGGGATGTGTCCGGCCCGCTGGGCCTGCTCCTGCGGCAGGTGGGCCGGCGCCAGCAACCGTCCGGCGTACTCGTCGGGCGAGCGTACGTCGACGAGGTTCTGCGCTCCGATCGCGGCCACGACCTCGTCCCGGAAGGCGCGGATCGAGCGGTCCTGCTCCTGGGCGGTGTACGACGTCTCGGGGCGCGAGGGCAGCTCGTCGGTCAGCTCCCGGCTGTCCAGCTCCCACTTCTTGCGGCCACCGTCGAGCAGCTTCACGTCGTCGTGCCCGTAGAGCTTGAAGTACCAGTACGCGTAGGCCGCGAACCAGTTGTTGTTGCCGCCGTACAGCACCACCGTGTGGTCGTTGCCGACCCCGCGCGACGAGAGCAGCGCCTCGAACTGTGCCTTGCTCACGAAGTCGCGCCGCACCTGGTCCTGCAGGTCGGTGGTCCAGTCGAGCTTGATGGCGCCCGCGATGTGGCCCTTGTCGTAGGCGGCGGTGTCCTCGTCGACCTCGACAAGGACGACGTTCGGGTCTTCGAGATGGTCCTCCACCCACTGGGCGGAGACGAGGGCGGTGTCGCGGCTCATTCGGTTCACCTTTCTGTACGCCGGTACCCGGCGTGGGGTCGTGGTCAGCGAGCGGTCGCTCGCCGGAGGAGGAGGTAGATCTCGCAGCCCAGGCAGAAGCCGAAGACGGCGTTGAGCAGGGCGGCCGCCAGCGCCAGGCCAGCGGCGACCAGGCCGAGCACCGGCACGCTGGCCAGGAACCCGGCCAGCCCCACCACCGTGAACACCAGGCCGACGGTCTGCGCGAACTGCGGCGGACGCGGGTCCTCGAGGTCGTGGGGCCGGCTCAGGCGAGGACGCACCAACGTCCGGAAGAGCCAGGAGTACGGCGTGCGCTGGACGCCGCGGGCGGCGCCGACCGCGAACA
>JBAUWD010000406.1:0-6451 GCA_049583575.1 Nocardioides sp. | reverse complement strand
GGACGGCGCCGATGCCGGCCAGCACGCCCGCCCGCAGGCCCGGCGGCGGAGCCTCGACCACGGCCTCGGCGATCAGCGCCGCGGTCTCGCTGAACGACCGGACCTCGGCACGGCACTCGGGACACGTCGCGAGATGCGCCTCGAACTGGGCCCGCTCCGCGTCGTCGAGCGCGTCGACGGCGTACGCGCCGGAGAGGGCGTGGATGTCGCTGATCGGGTGGTTCATGCCTGCGCCACCTCTCCGACGCCCAGCGCGTCTCTCAGCCGGATCAGGCCGTCCCGGATCCGGGTCTTCGCGGTGCCGACCGGGAGGTCGAGCATCGCGGCCACCTCGGTGTGCGTGTAGCCGCCCAGGAAGGCGAGCTCCACCGCCTGCCGCTGCTTGAGCGTGAGAGCCGCCAGGGCGGTCCGCACCCGACCGGCCTCCAGCGACGCCGTGGCCGCCTCGGCCGTGGAGTCGTGGTCGACCGTCTGCTCCCGGTGGGTGTAGTCCTCGTCGCGCCGGCTGGACGCCTCGGCCGAGCGGACCCGGTCGACCGACTTGCGGTGCACGATCGTGAGGAGCCACGCCAGGGCGCTGCCCTTGGTGGGGTCGAACCGGGCGGATCCCCGCCAGCAGTCGAGGTAGGCCTCCTGGGTGACCTCCTCGGCCTGGGCACGGTCGCGCACCACCCGTACGGCGAGCCCGAACGCCCGGGCGGACGTGGCGTCGTACCACTCGGCGAAGGCGGCCTCGTCGCCCCGGCTCGCCCGCCGCAGCAGGTCGGCCAGGTGCGCACTTGCCGAAGCGCCGTCGCGAGCAGGAGGCTCGGACGGCACAGACCGCAGGTGGGTCACGTCACGGATCCTCGCGTCTCTCGGTGGTTCTGTCAGCGTCCGGGCCCGCCAACGACGCGTTGGTCCAGACCTGACGCCGGTTGCGTCACCGGGGATTCGGTGCCGCGCGGGCTCCGGATGGGTCGCCGGCGTCCGGAGACCGGATGGGAGGATGCGGCCATGACCGACGAGCTCGTGCACTACGACGTCGGCGGGGCCGTCGCCACGATCACCTTGGACTCGCCGCACAACCGCAACGCGCTCTCTCGGCAGCTGGTGTCCGAGCTCTTCGAGCGGCTCGAGCGCGCCGGGGCCGATCCTGAGGTCACGGTCGTGCTGCTCCGCCAGGCGGGCCGCGTCTTCTGCTCCGGGGCCGACCTCTCGGAGGCGACGACCGTCGGCATGGCCGAGGACGCACGGCGCATCGTCGAGCTGCAGCGCCTGATCGTGACCATGGACAAGCCGGTGGTGACCCGCGTCGCCGGTGCCGTCCGGGCCGGTGGGATCGGGATCGTCGCGGCCAGCGACGTCGCGATCAGCGCCGCGGACGCGTCGTACGCCCTGACCGAGGTGAAGCTCGGCCTGGCGGCGGCGATCATCTCGCTCACCGTGCACGCACGGATGAGCCCGCGCGCGGCCGCCCTGACGACCCTCGGCGGCGAGGTCTTCAGCGGAGCGCAGGCGGCCGACTACGGCCTGGTCACGAGCGCCGTACCCGCCGAGGAGCTCGACGACGCCGTCGCGACCGTCTGCGCACAGCTCGCCACCGGCTCCGCCCAGGGCCTGCGCGAGTCCAAGCGCATCCTCAACCGCGACCTGGTCCGCCGCATCGACGAGTACGGCGACGAGGTGGCCGCGCTGAGCGCCGAGCTCTTCGCCTCCGACGCTGCCCGCGAGGCGATGACCGCATTCCTCGAGCGGAGGAAGTAGGCAACCTTCCGGTGCTGCCGGGCAGTACTCCGGACATGACCACCACGACCGCGGTCGACTCGGGAGGACGCGTGCACGAGGCCACCTTCGACGAGTTCGTCGCGTCCCGCTCGCGCGCTCTGCTGCGCACGGCGTACCTCCTCACGCACGACCACGCGCTCGCCGAGGACCTGCTCCAGACCGCGCTGGCCAAGGCGTGGTTCGCCTGGCGACGCATCGACGGCCACCCCGAGCCCTACGTGCGCAGGATCCTGGTGAACACCTACGCGACCTGGTGGCGCCGCAAGTGGAACGGCGAGCAGCCGACCGAGCGCCTTCCCGAGCACGCGGTCGAGGAGCCGCACCCGGAGTCGACGGACCTCTGGCGGGCCATGGAGCGGCTCCCGCGCCGGCAGCGCGCGGTCGTCGTCCTGCGCTACTTCGAGGACCTCACCGAGGCCCAGACGGCCGACCTGCTCGGGTGCTCGGTCGGCACCGTCAAGAGCCAGGCCAGCAAGGCCCTCGCCAAGCTGCGCATCGACCCGTCGCTGGCGACCGAAGGAGACCCGCGATGAACACCCTCACCGACCTCCGGACCACCCTCGACCGGTACGCCGAGCAGGTGACCGACGGAGACGCGGTCGTCCGCGCCACCGCGGTGCGGCACCGGGTCTCCGTCGTACGTCGTCGGCGCCGCGGGATGGGCGCGGCGGCACTCGCTCTGGTCGTCGGTGCCACGGTCGGGTTCATCGGGGTGCATCGGGCCCCGTCCGACCCGGCGCCGGTGATCTTCGGTGTCCGGGCGCCCGAGACGATGACGTCGTTGAGCTACACGTACGCCGTCGACGGGTGGTCCACCACGGTGGCCGGCCGGGCGACGGTGAAGCTCCCCGCCTCCGACCGGCCCCGGCTCATCAGCTGGACGCTGCAGGGCACCTCGTCGGTCCGGTTCGTGCTACCCAGTGGCGAGATCTGGCACTCGCGGGCCTCGCACTTCCACGACTTCGTCGCCCTCGCCGCGGGTCAGACCGGCACGCTTCGGGTGGCGGCCGGCCGCGGGAAGGTCGGGCTGGCGACGTACGCCCTCACCGCCCGCACCCCCGCCGGCTACACCCGCGACGGCATCACCTTCCGTCGGACCGTGGCCGGCTCGCCGCTGCTCGGTGCGGTGATCGGCGACGTCGGGCAGCCGGACGTCAGCACGTCGTTCGCGACTCCGCGGGGGACCATCGGCCTGGGCGTCTCGTGTGTCGGGCTGCCGAGAGGCGATGTGGTGCACGTCGACTTCAACGGGTCCGAGCGCTCGGTCGGCGACTGCGACGGCACGTCGACGTTCGACCCGGGCGCCTTGATCGGATACCGGTTCAACGTCGCGAAGGCCGGGCGTCGCGTGGTCATGCGTGTGTGGGTCGGCAAGGGCGTGAAGTCGACGTCCCCACTGCCCGCCGGGTCGGTGCCGGACCTGCGGATGCTGGCCGGTGTGTACGGCCCGATCCGGCTCACGACTGCCGGCGGCAACCACGTGAGAGCGGTCGTGGAGCACGACGGTCACGAGTGGCAGGCGGCCTCGACGTTCGACTCCGCGGCGGGTGTGCCGATCCACGAGGGGCCGTTCCGGCACCAGCTGCTCGGCGAGATGGCGTGGCACACGCACGGTGAGACCCGGGTCAGCTTCGCGGCGCAGGGCATGACCGCCGAGGGCGGCCGCTTCATCGGTGGCCGGGCCTCCATCGGCGACCTGTGGGTGCCCTGGGGCAGCACGTTCCGGGCGCGGCTCGTCCAGGGGCGCGGGACGTTCGGCGTCGTGCTCTACCGGCGCGTCGACTGAGGACGGCCCCTCAGCGGGTCTCGACGAGTGACCGGGTGAGGAAGACCAGCGTCATGAAGGTGCGGAAGAGCGAGAGGGCGTCGTCGTCGGTGAAGGAGACGGTCCGGCTGTCGAGCCTGGTGACGCCGCGGATCCAGGTCGCCTGCTCGGCCATGTCCGGCGACAGCAGCTCGACCTCGATGGTGCCCGGCAGCGCGATCGACGGAGGAGAGAGCCGGCGGGCCCCCTTCAGCGCCGAGGCGACGCCCTGGCGGATCCGCTCGCGGGCCACGGTCGGGTGCAGGTGCTCGGCGGCGTACCGGGAGACCGACCGCTTCACCTCGATCACCGCGACACCCGGGCAGAACGGCGCGGCCTCGGGCCCGACGTACTGGTCGCCGGTGATCGCCGCGATCCCGACGCCGTGGTGCTGGGCGACCAGCGCGTTGAGCCCGGCCTCGCCGGTGGTGAGGCCGTTGAGGCGGACGTTCGCGATCGCCCTCGGGTTGTAGGTGTGCGAGAGGACGCCCGGCGTGGCCGTCGCCGCGTGGTAGCCGAGCAGGACGATCGCGTCGTACGACGCGTCGAGCCCCTCCATCATGTAGAGCGGCTTGAAGCGACCCGAGAGGTACGACGCGCCCGCGGCGAGCGCGGCCGGCGGCAGGTTGCGCATCACCGAGTGCGAGTCGTTGACCACGATCTCCGTGGCGCGGGCCGCGACCGCACCCTCGATCGCGGCGTTGACCTCGCCCACCAGCAGTTCGCGCCCCAGTGCGTAGTCGTCGCCGTCGGGGAGGCACTGCTGCCAGTCGACGATGCCGGCCACGCCCTCCATGTCCACGGAGATGTAGACCTTCACGGCACCGAGCCTGTCACAGCCCCCGGATGAGCCGACCTGGTCACTCCGCAGCCGGTGACCGGATACGATGGTCGACTCGCACATGGGGGATACCGCCAACGAGCGGTCGGGGATCCGAGGGGACTCTTTCTTGGCAGACGAGTTGCTGGCGGCAGAGCTCGCCGCGGAGCAGACCTTCGTCGATCGCGTTTACGTGCAGCTGGAGAGGTCGGCGCGCAACGCGCAGGCGATCGCACGCGAGGGCCACGGTCGCGGACGGCTCGGCCACGAGGGCGGGCTGGTCGAGCGCGACGCCATGGTGTTCCAGGCGGCCAAGCGGATCGCGCAGCTCGATGCCGCCCACGAGGGTCTGGTCTTCGGCCGTCTCGACCTGCTGCCGACGATCGACCCGCAGCCGCGCTACATCGGCCGGATCGGCCTGCGCGACGACTCCCGCGACTCGCTGCTGATCGACTGGCGGGCACCCGCCGCCGCGGTCTTCTACCAGGCCACGGCCGCGGAGCCGCACGACGTCGTACGCCGCCGCGTGCTGCGGTGCGCGGGTCCGAAGGTCGTCGGCGTCGAGGACGAGCTGCTGGACGCCGAGGCCGACACCGACCTCCCGATCGTCGGTGAGGGCGCCCTGATGGCCCAGCTCTCGCGGGCGCGCGACCGGTCGATGCACTCGATCGTCGCCACCATCCAGGCCGAGCAGGACCGCGCGATCCGGGCGCCGGTCAAGGGCGTCGTCTCGATCAGCGGCGGCCCGGGCACCGGCAAGACGGTCGTCGCGCTGCACCGCGCGGCGTTCCTCCTCTACACCGACCGGCGACGCTACGAGACCGGCGGCGTGCTGGTCGTGGGCCCGTCGGGGGTCTTCATGCGCTACATCGAGCGGGTGCTGCCGTCGCTCGGTGAGACGGCCGTCGCGCTGCGCTCGCTCGGCGAGGTCGTGGGTGGGCTCCGGGCCACCCGCCACGACCCTCCGGAGGCGGCCGTGATCAAGGGGTCGCGGCGGATGGCCGAGCTGATGCGTCGTACGTCGCGCCAACAGGCGCCGGGCTCCCCCAAGGAGTTCCGGGTCTTCTGGCGCGACGACGTGATCGTGCTCGACCGTGGGCTGCTCGGCAAGCTGCGGCGTCAGCTGATGGGCCAGGGCCCGCGCAACCGCCAGCTGCCGCGGATCGCCTCGTCGCTGCTCGACGTGATGTGGCGCCAGGTCCGTGGCGAGCGGGGGCGCGACCGGGGTCGTGAGGCCTTCGACGACGACATGCTCTCGTCGGCGGCGTTCCTCGAGTTCGCGCTGTCGTGGTGGCCGCCGCTCGACGCGTCCGAGGTGCTGGGCTGGCTGCGCGACCCGGAGTTCCTGGCCCGGGTGGGCGAGGGCGTGGTGACGCCCGAGGAGCAGCGGGTGCTCGTCGACTCGTGGCAGGCCGACTCGCCGGCCGTCGAGGACGTCCCGCTGATCGACGAGCTGCGGTACGCCCTCGGCGACCTCCCCGACCGGCGCGAGGAGGACCACGAGCTCGACGACTTCCTGGGCGGCGACCTCCAGGAGCTGACCACCGCGACGGAGCGGGAGTTCGGCCCCGACGCCGGGCCCTGGCGTCCCCCGACCCACCGGATCGAGGACGACCTCTACGCCCACGTGCTGGTGGACGAGGCCCAGGACCTCACCCCGATGCAGTGGCGGATGGTCGGACGCCGCGGCCGGACGGCCACCTGGACGATCGTCGGCGACGCGGCGCAGTCGTCGTGGCCGACACCCGAGGAGTCAGCCGAGGCGCGGGCTGAGGCGATCGCCGACAAGGACGTCCACGCGTTCCACCTCTCGACCAACTACCGCAACTCCTCGGAGATCTACGACTACGCCGCGGCGTACGCCTCGCGGGTCGGCCTCGACGCCGACCTGCCGACGGCCGTCCGCGCCACCGGGGTCGACCCGCGGGAGGTCCCGGCCGGCGCCGACGTGGTGGCGACCACCCGTGCCGCCCTGACCGAGATCGCCGGTGAGGTCGGCGGGACCGTCGCGATCGTGGTGCCCGCGGCGCGACGTGACGAGGTCGCCGGCTGGCTGGCGT
>JBAUWD010000405.1:0-5079 GCA_049583575.1 Nocardioides sp. | reverse complement strand
CGGAGTGGCCGGCGGAGCCTCCGGCGGTGGCGGAGCCGGTGGGGGGTACGGCGGCGGCCAGGCCGGGGCGCTCGGAGTGGGAGGTGCCTGGGAGGCGCCGGGTCTCGGCGTGCCGGTCTGCCCGTCGAACCACAGGCGTGCGGGCCGGAGCCAGAGGGTGGCGACCGCCGCCGCCACGCCGGACGACACGAACCCGCCCGTGACCAGGCCGCTCACGAACAGCGGGCCGGCCAGGATCGTGAGGCCGATCCGGGCGCTGCGGCTGCGCTGCAGGGTCTGGTAGCCGAGGATCACCATGGCCGTCGCGCAACCGCCGGCGACCATCGAGACGGTCCGGACGATCGTCTCGAGGTCGTGGACGCCGAGCCCCGAGCCCTTGATCCCCGGGTTGTCGAGCATGGACCGCAGGGCGTTCTGCGAGTCCAGCGAGTGCAGGCCGGCGATGCGGTCCCAGACCATCAGCACGACGAAGACGGAGCCGACCATGATCAGCCACGCGGCCACCGTCACCTGGGGTGGACGCACGGACTTCATGGTCGGGTCGCTCATCCGTCCCATTGTCCACGCACGCCCGCCGGGGCGGACATCGCCGGCGATCTCCCGCCGCGAACCCGGGCTGCCTCGACCGTCGCGGTGACGGCAGGATGGAGGCATGACCTACCAGGCAGCCGAGACCCGGTACGACGACACCGACTACCGCCACTGCGGACACAGCGGCCTGCAGCTGCCCCCGCTCTCACTCGGTCTGTGGCAGAACTTCGGCGACGACCGGCCGGAGGAGACGCAGCGGGCGATCCTGCGTCGGGCGTTCGACCGCGGAGTCACGCACTTCGACCTCGCCAACAACTACGGCCCGCCGTACGGCCGGGCCGAGGAGAACTTCGGGCGCTACCTGCGCGAGGACCTCGCGCCGTACCGAGACGAGCTCGTCATCTCGACCAAGGCCGGCTACGACATGTGGCCGGGGCCCTATGGGCAGGGCGGGGGATCTCGGAAGTACGTCCTCGCGTCGCTCGACCAGTCGCTGAAGCGGATGGGGCTGGAGTACGTCGACATCTTCTACAGCCACCGCTTCGACCCCGACACTCCCCTCGAAGAGACGATCGGCGCGCTCGACACGGCGGTCCGGTCGGGACGAGCCCTGTACGCCGGCATCTCGTCGTACTCTCCGGCGAAGACCCGTGAGGCGGCGCGGATCGCCCGCGACCTGGGCACTCCACTGCTCATCCACCAGCCGTCGTACTCCATGCTCAACCGCTGGATCGAGGGCGGCCTGCTCGACGAGCTCGAGGAGCAGGGCATGGGCTGCATCGTGTTCACCGCGCTCGCCCAGGGGCTGCTCACCAACCGCTACCTCGATGGCGTACCCGACGACTCGCGAGCCGCACGCGAGGACTCCACGATCGCCGGTCTCGACGACGACGTCCTGCGTCGGGTGCGGGCGCTCGACCGGATCGCGCAGCGACGGGGCCAGGAGCTCGCCCAGCTCGCCCTCCAGTGGGCCCTGCGCGACCCGCGCGTGACCTCGGCCGTGATCGGCGCCTCGAGCGTGGAGCAGCTCGACACGAACCTCGACGCGCTCGACGACCCGCCCCTCACCGACGCCGAGCTCGCCGAGATCGACCAGTACGCCGTCGAGTCCGGGGTCAACCTCTGGACGGAGTCGACCGACGCCGACTGACGCCGACTGACGCCGAGTCGGCACCTGACGACTCGGCGAGTTCTCCGTGCCTGTCTGCGCCGACTCGATGGTCAGACGGCCCAGGGCGGCGTGCCGATCGCAGTGCCGTCGGCAGCGGTCGCGGCGAATCCGGCAGCGATGGCGACGACGATCTCGGCCTCGGTGTCGCCCGCGTTCTCGAGCTGGATGGGTGACCCGGCGGGTACGACGGCGACGTCGCCCGCGTGGACGACCTCGCCGTCGGGTGCGAGTCGGACGGCGCCGCGGGACACCATGAAGACCTCCGCCCGATCGAGGGTGTGCGCCTCGGGCGACGCCAGACCGGGATCGACCGTGAGCCGCCAGGTGCACAGGTCGGCCGAGCCTCGGCTCGGGGAGGCGAGACCGGTGAAGACCAGCCCCGGGAGCTGGAAGCGAGGCGCGTCGTGCGAGCGCGTGACCGTCATACAGACAAGGTAACTTGTCCAAGTTCCCTTGTCTATATGCTGCCACCATGGAAGAGGTTGACCTCGGCGTCCTGCTCGCACTGGCCTTCCAGCAGTTCGTGCACGATCTGCATGCCGACCTGGGCGAGCGCGGGTACGACGACCTGGGCCGCTCTGACGGCTACGTGTTCCGAGCACTGGACGCCGGGGCGCTGACCACGAGCGCGCTCGCGGAGCGCCTCGAGATGACCAAGCAGGGCGCAGGGCAGCTGGTCGAGGACATGACGCGCCGCGGATACCTCACCAGCCGGCCGCACCCCCACGACGCACGGGCGCGGCTGCAGGAGCTGTCGGAACGCGGCCGTGGGGCGCTCGCCGCCGCGAGCGCGTTCCACCGGCGCTACCAGCGCTCACTGGTACGACGACACGGGGCCGAGGCCGTCGCCGGCCTGCGCACCCTGCTCACCGAGATGGCCGGTCCCGACGCGGACCCGGTCGACCCGCGCCTCCGCGCGATGCACGTCTGAGCCGCGAGGGGTGGCGGGAGCCCACTCAGGCCGGCTGCAGGGTGAGCTCGCCGTCGGTGACGTCGACCACGACCTTGCCGCCGTCGGTGATCTCGCCGCCGATCAGCAGCCGGGCGAGGGAGTCTCCGATCGCGGTCTGGATCAGCCGCCGCAGCGGGCGCGCGCCGTACGCCGGGTCGTATCCGGTCTCGGCGAGCCAGGCCCGGGCGGCGTCGGTGACGTCGATGGTGATCCGGCGCACGGCCAGCCGCTTCTCCAGCAGCGCGAGCTGCAGGTCGACGATGTGGGTCAGCTCGTCCCGGGTGAGCGCGTCGAAGACGACGATCTCGTCCAGCCGGTTGAGGAACTCGGGCTTGAAGCTCGCCCGCACCACCGAGAGCACGGAGTCCTTCTTCTGCGCCGGCTCGAGCGTCGGGTCGACCAGGAAGTTCGAGCCCAGGTTGGAGGTCAGGATCAGCAGCGTGTTGCGGAAGTCCACGGTCCGGCCCTGGCCGTCGGTCAGGCGCCCGTCGTCGAGCACCTGCAGCAGGATGTCGAAGACCTCGGGGTGGGCCTTCTCGACCTCGTCGAGGAGGACGACGGAGTAGGGGCGGCGGCGGACGGCCTCGGTCAGCTGGCCGCCCTCGTCGTACCCGACGTAGCCGGGAGGCGCTCCCACGAGCCGCGACACCGAGTGCTTCTCGGAATACTCGCTCATGTCGATGCGCACGATCGCCCGCTCGTCGTCGAACAGGAAGTCCGCCAGAGCCTTCGCGAGCTCGGTCTTGCCGGTGCCGGTGGGACCGAGGAACAGGAACGAGCCGGTCGGCCGGTTGGGGTCCGAGATCCCGGCCCGTGACCGGCGTACGGCGTCACTGACCGCGCGTACGGCGTCGCGCTGCCCGATCAGCCGCTGCCCGATCACGGACTCCATGTCGAGCAGCTTCGCGGTCTCGCCCTGCAGCAGCTTGCCGGTGGGGATGCCGGTCCAGGCCTCGACGACCTCGGCGACCTGCTCCGCGCCGACCTCCTCGCCGACCAGCGGCTCGAGGTCCTCCTGCTCGGCCTTCTGGACGTCCGCGAGCTTGCGCTCCAGCTCGGGGATCGACTCGTAGCGGATCTTCGACGCGCCCTCGAGGTTGCCCTCGCGCAGCATCTTGTCCGCCTCGACGCGCAGCTGGTCGAGCGCTCGCCGGATCTCGCCCTCGCCCTCCAGCGACGCCTTCTCCCGGTCCCATCGCGCCTCGAGCGCACGCAGCTGCTCCTCGTCGTCCGCGAGGTCGGCGCGGAGCCGGGCGAGCCGGTCGACGGACGCGGGGTCTGTCTCCTTGGCGAGCGCGAACTCCTCCATCTTCAGCCGGTCGACGGTGCGCCGGAGCTGGTCGATCTCCTCCGGCGACGACTCGATCTCCATCCGCAGCCGCGACGCGGACTCGTCGATCAGGTCGATGGCCTTGTCGGGCAGCTGGCGTCCGGTGATGTAGCGGTCGCTGAGCGTGGCGGCGGCGACCAGCGCGGCGTCGGTGATGCGGACGCCGTGGTGCGCCTCGTACTTCTCCTGGATGCCGCGCAGGATCTGGATCGTGTCCTCGACCGAGGGCTCACCGACGAAGACCTGCTGGAAGCGACGCTCGAGCGCGGGGTCCTTCTCGATCCGCTCGCGGTACTCGTCGAGCGTGGTCGCGCCGATCATCCGCAGCTCACCGCGGGCGAGCATCGGCTTGAGCATGTTCCCCGCGTCCATCGCGGAGTCGCCGCCGGCACCCGCGCCGACGACGGTGTGGAGCTCGTCGATGAACGTGACGACCTGCCCGCCGGAGTCCTTGATCTCCTCGAGCACGGCCTTGAGCCGCTCCTCGAACTCGCCGCGGTACTTCGCGCCGGCCACCATCGCGGCCAGGTCGAGGTTCAGCAGCCGACGTCCCTTGAGCGAGTCGGGGACGTCACCGGCGACGATGCGCTGGGCCAGGCCCTCGACGACCGCGGTCTTGCCCACGCCGGGGTCACCGATCAGCACGGGGTTGTTCTTGGTACGGCGCGACAGCACCTGGACGACCCGGCGGATCTCGGCGTCGCGCCCGATCACCGGGTCGAGCTTGCCGTCCTCGGCGGCCTTGGTGAGGTCGACGGAGTACTTCTCGAGGCTCTCGTACGTCGACTCCGCCTCGGGACTGGTCACCCGGCGGTTGCCACGCAGGGCGGTCAGGCCCTCGCGCAGGCCGTCGGCGGTGAGACCGGCGTCGAGCAACAGCCTCTGGGCTCCGGACTCGACGGTGGCCAGGCTCACCAGGAGGTGCTCGGTGGCGACGTAGTCGTCCTTCATCGACGACGCGAGGTCGAGGGCGCCGGCGAGCACGCGGGTCAGCGCAGGCGAGGCCGCCGGCTGCTGCACCGTGGCTCCGGTCGCCTTCGGCAGCGCCTGGAGCGCGG
This sequence comes from Nocardioides sp., assembly GCA_049583575.1. GTDB lineage: Bacteria > Actinomycetota > Actinomycetes > Propionibacteriales > Nocardioidaceae > Nocardioides. The sequence continues at coordinate 37 of JBAUWD010000405.1, read as the reverse complement.
CCTCGGTGTGGGCGGCCAGAGCCGCGGCGTCCGCGCC
>JBAUWD010000404.1:0-1672 GCA_049583575.1 Nocardioides sp. | reverse complement strand
GGCCGGGGCTGGCCCGGCTCTTCGGCGACGCGGGCGCCGTCGTCATCGAGGGCGCCCCGGGGCGCCGACCGTCGACCGGTCAGCTGCTCGAGGCGGTGGAGACCTCGGGCGCGGCGGAGGTCGTGATCCTGCCCAACGACCCCGACTCCGTGCGCGCCGCCCAGGCTGCGGCTCGCACCGCCGAGGACGACCACGACGTCCGCGTGGCGGTCATCCCGACCGAGGCCCAGGTGCAGGGGATCGCGGCTCTGGCGGTCCACGAGCCGGCCCGCGGCTTCGACGCCGACGTGCTGGAGATGACCGCCACGGCCCGGCACACCCGGCACGGCGCGGTCACCATCGCCGTGAAGCAGGCGATCACGATGGCCGGCCCCTGCGAGCCCGGCGACGTGCTCGGTGTCATCGCCGGCGACTTCGCGATCGTCGGCAGCGACCTGCAGGTGGTGGCGACCGAGATCCTGGACCGGCTGCTGGGAGGCGGCGGCGAGCTCGTCACCTTGGTCCACGGCCTGGGCTCCGACGGGCTGGTGGCGCACTGCGAGGACCACCTCGGCGACCGCTACGCCCATGTCGACGTCGTGGTGTACGACGGAGGGCAGGAACGCTATCCCCTCCTGATGTCGGTGGAATGACCGTGAGTGAAGCGAGAGCGCGCGTCGGCCTCGAGGTGCCCACCGGCGGCGAGGGTGCGTGCGAGCTGCGAGCTCACCAGGGGCCAGTGAGTGAAGCGAGAGCGCGCGTCGGCCTCGAGGTGCCTGCCGGCGGCGAGGGTGCGTGCGAGCTGCGAGCTCACCGTGGGCCAGTGAGTGAAGCGAGAGCGCGCGTCGGCCTCGAGGGGCCTGCCGGCGACGAGGGTGCGTGCGAGCTGCGAGCTCACCAGGGGCCCGAATGATCTCGCTGGACTCGCCGGTCGCCGCTGTCCTCGGTGCCCAGACCAAGCAGGGCAAGGCGAAGAAGATCACCGAGGGGCTCGGGCTGCGCACGGTGGGCGACCTGCTGTTCCACTTCCCGCGGCGCTACGTCCGCACCGGCGAGCTCACCAAGGTCACCGACCTGCACGCCGGTGAGATGCTCACCGTGGTCGGTGAGATCACCGAGAGCGAGGTCCGCACCTACGTCGACCGCCGCACCCGTCGTACGGCGTACCGCCTCGACACCACGCTCGAGACCGACGGCCCATCGCTGCGCATGTCGTTCTTCGCGAAGTCGCGCGGCGTGAGCACCTGGCAGGCCCGTCGTCTGTCCGTCGGCCGGCGGGGTGTGTTCATCGGACAGGTGAGCACGTTCCAGGGTCAGTGGCAGCTGACCAACCCGACCATGGCGCTGTTCGGGGTTGCCGACGACGAGGCCACCGACGCCGCGGTGGCGTCGATCAAGGCCCTCTTCCCCCTCTACCCGCAGACCAAGGGCGTCGAGTCGTGGGACCTCCAGCGCGCGATCGCGTTCGCCCGCACCGTGCTGGACGACCTGCCCGACCCGCTTCCCGACTCGGTGCGCACGTCGTACGACCTGCCCGGTCTGCAGACCGCGCTGGACTGGATCCATGCCCCCGACTCCTGGGGTCAGGTGAGGTCGGCGCAGCGCCGCTTCCGGTTCGACGAGGCACTGGTGACCCAGCTGGTGCTGGCCCGCCGCCGCGCCGAGCTGGCCGAGCTCGGGGGGCGCCCCCGCG
>JBAUWD010000403.1:0-9658 GCA_049583575.1 Nocardioides sp. | reverse complement strand
CTGCCGCGGGTGCGCGCCACCGCCGTGCGCACGCTCGGGGTGGTCGGCGATACCGAGCACGCCCGTGTGGTGCTGGCCCTGCTGGACGACCCCGAGCCGCGGGTGCGCGAGCAGGCGGCTCGCGCCTACCGGCGGATGGCCGCCCGGCTCGACCTGGGAACGTTCGGTGGTTGAGGAGGACGCCCTGGCGCCCGTCTCGAGACCACCTGGTCGCTGGTTTCGAGACGGTTGCTGCGCAACCTCCTCAGCCAGCGGGTTCGGCGATCACAGACGCGGGACGATCCGGGTCAGCAGGTCACCCATCCGGGTCGCCGCGGCCCGACCCGCGTCGATCACCTCCTGGTGGTCGAGCGGCGCACCGGAGATGCCGGCGGCCAGGTTGGTGACCAGGGAGATGCCGAGCACCTCCATGCCCGCCTCACGCGCGGCGATCGCCTCGAGCGTCGTACTCATCCCGACCAGGTCGCCGCCGATGCGGCGCACCATCTCGATCTCGGCCGGGGTCTCGTAGTGGGGGCCCGGGAACTGCACGTAGACCCCCTCGTCGAGTGCCGGCTCGACCTCGCGGCACAGACCGCGCAGGCGCGCGGAGTAGAGGTCGGTGAGGTCGACGAAGTGGGCGCCCTCGATGGGGGAGCGGGCGGTGAGGTTGATGTGGTCGCGGATCAGCACCGGCGTGCCCGGCGCCCAGCGCTCGTCCAGCCCGCCGCAGCCGTTGGTGAGCACGATCGTCCGGCAGCCGGCCGCTGCGGCGGTGCGGACGGGGTGGACGACGGCGGCGACCCCCTTGCCCTCGTAGTAGTGGGTGCGGCTCAGGAAGACCAGCAGCTGACGGTCGCCGGCACGGATGCTGCGGATCCTGCCCGCATGACCCACCACCGCGGCCTCGGAGAAGCCGGGGAGGTCCGTGGTGGCGATCTCGGCCGTGGTCTCGCCCCCACCCTGGTCACCCAGCGCGTCGGCGGCCGGCAGCCAGCCCGAGCCGAGCACGAGCGCCACGTCGTGGTGGTCGACGCCGGTCAGCTCGGCGAGCCGGGCGGCGGCCTCCTGGGCGAGCTCTCGAGGGTTCACGGGCGTGAGCCTAGAAGACGGGTCTCGACCGGCTCGACCGGCGGGGCGGCTCGACCGGCGGGGCGGTGGGTCACAGGCCGGTGGAGCGGCAGGGACGGAGCCGGAGCCGCGCGACGTAGTCCGACGGGGCGTCGGCCGCCTCGGCCGCCTCGGCGATCACCCCGAGGTACGACGCGCTGGGCAGGCCGCCCTCGAACGCGTCGAGCACGTAGGTCCAGCTGAGGAGCTCGCCGGTCAGGGTGGACACCCGGACCTTGGTCTTGCGGTAGAGCCCGGTCTCGGTCGACTCCCAGCCGTCGAGCGCAGCCTCGTCCTCGCGCGACACGTCGTACACCGCCACGTAGACCTGTTCGAGGGGGTCCTCGACGATGGTCGAGAGGGCGCCGTCCCAGCCGAGGTCCTCGCCGCCGAAGGTGAGGCGCCAGCCGGTGAGCCAGCCCGTCGTCTGGAGCGGTGAGTGCGGGCACCGCAGGCCCATCCGCCGCGGGTCGAGGTTCGACGCGTAGGCGGCGTAGAGGGGCACGGCGACAGGCTAGTGGGTTCCCCTAGGCTGGGAATCGTGAGCGATCAACCCAGCAGCCAGCACTTCGACGTCATCGTCCTCGGGGCCGGACCCGGCGGCTACGTCGCCGCGATCCGCGCGGCTCAGCTCGGGAAGACCGCCGCCGTGATCGAGCGGAGGTACTGGGGCGGGGTGTGCCTCAACGTCGGCTGCATCCCCTCCAAGGCGCTGCTCCGCAACGCCGAGCTGGCCCACGTGCTGAGCCGCGAGAAGGACGTCTTCGGCATCCAGGGCGAGGCCACGATGGCGTACGGCCCGACCCACGCGCGCTCCCGCAAGGTGAGCGCGGGCATCGTCAAGGGCGTCCACTTCCTGATGAAGAAGAACAAGATCACCGAGATCGACGGGTGGGGCACCCTGCGTCCCCGCGAGGGCTCCGGGCCGGGCGCGGTCGACGTCGAGCTGAACGACGGCGGCACCGCGACCTACACCTACGACGACCTGATCATCGCCACGGGGGCCACCACCCGGCTGGTGCCGGGTACGACGCTGAGCGAGCGCGTCGTGACCTACGAGGAGCAGATCCTCGACCCCGAGCTGCCGGGGTCGGTGATCATCGCCGGATCGGGGGCGATCGGGGTCGAGTTCGCCTACGTGATGGCCAACTTCGGCGTCGACGTCACCATCGTGGAGTTCCTCGACCGGATGGTGCCGACCGAGGACGCCGACGTGTCCAAGGAGCTGCTCAAGCACTACCAGAAGCTCGGCGTGAAGGTGCTCCTCGGTACCAAGGTCGAGTCGATCTCCGACGCGGGCGTCGAGTCGGGGGAGAAGGTCAAGGTGACCGTCAGCAAGGTCTCGACAGGCTCGACCGACGGGGGCACCGAGGTGCTGGAGGCCGACAAGGTGCTCCAGGCGATCGGCTTCGCGCCGCGGCTCGAGGGCTACGGCCTGGAGTCGCTGGGCGTCGCGACCGAGCGCGGTGCGATCGTCGTCGACGACTTCTGTCGGACCGACGTGGAGCACGTCTACGCGATCGGCGACGTCACCGGCAAGCTGATGCTGGCGCACGTCGCCGAGGCGATGGGGATCGTCGCGGCGGAGACGCTGGCCGGCGCCGAGACCATGCCGGTCGCCTACGACTTCGTCCCGCGCGCGACGTACTGCCAGCCGCAGGTCGCGTCGTTCGGCTACAGCGAGGCGCAGGCGAAGGAGAAGGGGTACGACGTCAAGACCGCCTCGTTCCCGTTCTCGGCCAACGGGAAGGCCCAGGGCCTCGGTGAGGCGGTCGGCTTCGTGAAGGTCGTCGCCGACGCCGAGCACAACGAGATCCTCGGCGCCCACCTGATCGGACCCGACGTGACCGAGCTGCTGCCGGTGCTCACCCTGGCGCAGCAGTGGGACCTGACCGCGGACGAGGTCGCCCGCAACGTCTTCGCCCACCCGACGCTCACCGAGGCCCTCAAGGAGGCCGTGCACGGCATCGCCGGACACATGATCAACCTGTGACGAGCAGCGGCGCGTGAGCAACGAACGCGCCGCGTGGGCTCGGCCAGGTTGAGCAAGCGACGCGACTGAGGAACGAAGGCGCACGAGCGCGTCGAAACCCGGCGACGGTGCGCAGGGCGGTGACCGTGGTCTCGACAAGTCCGACCGGCGGGGCTGACACAATGTCCGCATGCCCCACACCTCGTCCCGCGTCGTGATCGTGGGGGGCGGTCCGGGTGGCTACGAGTCAGCTCTGGTCGCCGCGCAGCTCGGCGCCCAGGTCACGCTGGTCGACTCCGACGGGGTCGGCGGGTCGGCGGTGCTCACCGACTGCGTGCCGAGCAAGACCCTGATCGCGACGGCCGAGGTGATGACCGACGTGGAGGGTGCCCCCGAGCTCGGGGTGGAGTTCTCCGGCGACCCCCACACCACGGTGAGGGTCGATCTGGCCCGCGTCAACGCGCGGGTCAAGGCGCTGGCCTCCGACCAGAGCGACGACATCGCCCGGCGCCTGGAGAAGGAGGGCGTCACCGTCGTGCAGGGCCGTGGTCGGCTCGACGGTCCCGACACCGTGGTGGTGACCGGGCCCGACGGCGGGGAGGCCGGCCTCGCCGCGGACGCCGTACTCCTCGCCACCGGTGCCGCGCCACGCATCCTGCCGACGGCGCTGCCGGACGGCGAGCGGATCCTGACGTGGGAGCAGGTCTACGACCTGTCCGAGCTACCGGAGCACGTGGTCGTCGTCGGCTCGGGGGTGACCGGGGCGGAGTTCGCGAGCGCGTACCTCGCCCTCGGTGCCGAGGTGACGCTGGTGTCGAGCCGCGACCGGGTGCTGCCGGGTGAGGACGCCGACGCGGCCGGCGTCCTCGAGGACGTGCTCACGCGGCGCGGGATGCACGTGCTGTCGCGCGCGCGGATGGCCTCCGTCCAGCGCCGCGGCGAGCTGGTCGAGGTGACGCTCACCGACGGGCGCACGGTCGAGGGCTCGCACTGCATCCTGGCGGTCGGCTCGGTGCCCAACACCGACCGGCTCGGGCTCGACACCGCGGGCGTCGCCACCGACGACGCCGGCTTCGTGACCGTCGACCGCGTGTCACGCACCACCGCACGCGGGGTGTACGCCGCCGGCGACTGCACCGGGATCCTCATGCTGGCCAGTGTCGCGGCCATGCAGGGGCGGATCGCGATGTGGCACTTCCTCGGTGACGCCGTGTCCCCGCTGGACCTCAGGACCGTCTCCTCCAACGTCTTCACGGCCCCCGAGATCGCCACTGTGGGCTGGTCGCAGCACGCCGTCGACCAGGGCGAGATCGACGTGCGGACCGTGCTGCTGCCACTGGCGGGCAACGCGCGGGCCAAGATGCAGGGCGTCCGCGACGGCTTCGTGAAGCTCTTCTGCCGGCCCGGCACCGGCATCGTCGTCGGTGGCGTGGTGGTCGCGCCGCGGGCGAGCGAGCTCATCTACTCGGTCGCCATCGCGGTCGCCGAGTCGCTCACCGCCGACCAGCTCGCGCAGGCGTTCACGGTCTACCCGTCGATGAGCGGCTCCGTCGCCGAGGCGGCCCGCAGGTTGCATCGCGTCTGAGGTCCGTGTTCCCCTGGATGGTCCCGGCCCACCCGCCCCACCAGTCACAGGAGAGTGCCGCATGCGGATCCCCACCCGTGTCGAGCGGGCCGGAGTCGCCGTGGTGTCGGTCGCCGCGGTCCTGGCCCTGGGCGGTGCCGACCCCGCGGTCGCCGTCTCCCCGGGGCTGCGGGTCCCGAAGGGGGCAACGGTGGTCGTCCACGGGCGCGGCAACGGGCACGGCCACGGCTTGAGCCAGTACGGCGCGCAGGGCGCGGCCGAGCAGGGCCTCTCGACCCGTCAGATCCTCGCGTTCTACTACCCCCACACCGACCGGGGCCACCTCGGCGGCTCGGTCAGGGTGCTGCTCACCGAGACCATCGGGAAGCCCACCACGGTCGTGGCGCGGCCGGGTCTCGAGGTGCACGACCTGGCGTCCGGACGGACCATCCCGGTCCCGGCCAAGGGGCGGGCGGCGGCGGCGACCCGGTGGCGCATGTCCGGCGCGGGCCAGGGTGACACCCGGGTGTCGTACCGGACCGGCGGCTGGCACACGTGGCGCACCCTGACGGGCAACGGCGAGTTCCGCAGCACCCGGGCCCCCCTCACCCTCGCGCTGGGTCGGACCCGGGTGACGTATCGCGGCACCCTGAGGTCCGTGGCGGCGATCAGCAAGGACACCCACCGCATCACCGTCAACAAGGTCTCGCTCGAGGGCTACGTGAAGGGCGTCGTGCCCCGCGAGATGCCCTCGTCCTGGCGCCCGGCGGCGCTGCGCGCCCAGGCGGTCGCCGCGCGCACCTATGCGTCGTACGAGGCCGCCCACCACACCGACCCGCGGTTCGACCTGTGCGACAGCAGCAGCTGCCAGGTCTACGGCGGGCGTACCGCCGAGGCCTCCTCGACCGACCGGGCGGTCGAGAAGACGGCGGGCCAGGTGCTGACCTATGCGGGCGCCCCGGCGTTCACCCAGTTCTCCGCCAGCAACGGTGGCCAGCTGGCCCGGAGCGACCGGCCCTACCTGGTCGGCAAGCCGGACCCGTACGACACCGTGGCCGTCGACCCGACCTACACCTCGTGGCGGGTCCGCGTGACCGCCGCCCGGATCGCGCGCACCTGGCCGGTGCTGGGGCGTCTCACCTCCATCGAGGTCACGAGCCGTGACGGCCACGGGAAGTGGGGCGGCCGGATCCTCCGTCTGGTCCTGCACGGCACCAAGGGCGACAAGGCACTCTCCGGCGACGACTTCCGCGGGGGGCTCGGCCTCTGGTCGACGTACCTGGACCTCACCGTTCCCGGGTCCTCGGCCACCCGGCGTCCCTAGCGGCTGAACGGTCGTTCAGACTAGGGTGGGTCCACCATGCTGATCCGGACGACACCCTTCCACCCGCGGCTGAGCGAGCTCAACCAGACCGGTCTCTACGGTCACTGGGCGGGTCACCTCTCCGCGCTGCGCTACGACCTCTCCGCCAAGCACGAGTACTTCGCCGTGCGCAACTCCGCGGGGTTCTTCGACACCTCGCCGCTCTACAAGTACCGCATCACCGGACCGGACGCCGAGCGGTTCCTGTCCGGCGTGATGACCCGCGACGTACGCCGCTGCCGTCCCGGCCAGGCCGTGTACACCGTGTGGTGCGACGAGGGCGGGTACGTCCTCGAGGACGGCGTCCTCTTCCGGCATGCCGACGACGACTGGCTGCTGACCGCGGCCGACCCCAACCTCGGCTACCTCGACTCGCTGGTCGGACGCCTCCGGGTCTCGATCGAGGACGTCAGCCCGGAGTACGGCGTGCTCGCCGTGCAGGGGCCGCGCTCGCGGCAGATCCTGTCCTCGCTCGCCCCCGAGGTGAGCGACCTGCCGTACTTCGGGCTCACGCCCGCCAAGATCGGCGGCGCGCCGGTCACGATCTCGCGCACCGGCTACACCGGCGACCTCGGCTACGAGGTCTTCGTCGAGGCCGACGACGCGCTCGGGATGCTCGACAAGCTCATCCAGGCCGGTGACGGACAGGGCCTGCGTCCCTTCGGCGAGGACGCGCTCCTGATGCTGCGGATCGAGGCCGGTCTGTCGCTGATCAACGTCGAGTTCTCCTCCGCCCGCTACGCCTTCACCGACGCCGAGCGGTTCACCCCCAAGGAGCTCGGCTTCGGCTGGATGCTGGGGAAGGACGGCGCCGCGCTCGGCGACGACCGACCGTTCATCGGCCGTCGTGCCATCGAGCGCGAGCTCCGCGACGGCACCTCGCGTTGGGCGACCGTCGGGCTCTGGGTCGACTGGCGGGAGTTCGAGCGGCTCCACCTCGAGCGCGGCCTGGTGGTGCCCAAGGACGAGAACCCGGTGCCCTGGGAGTCGATGCTGTACGGCGGTGCGGACCGCGACCAGCGCGTCGGCTACGCCACCAGCCTGATGTACTCGCCGATGCTCCAGCGCCATATCGGGATGGCCCGCGTGCTGCCCGAGTACGCCGCGAAGGGCTCGACGGTGCACCTGGAGATCACGGTCGACCACGAGTACCTCACGGTGCCGGCGACGACCGACCGGATGCCGCTGTTCAACCCCGCCCGCAAGACCGGCTCGACGGTCGAGCCGTCCCCGATCTCGCGCCGGATGTCGACCGAGCGCGTCGAGACCACGACCTCCTAGGAAGACACATGGCGAACAACACCTACGACGCGATCGTCGTCGGCGGCGGCCACAACGGCCTGACCAACGCGGCGTACCTCGCGCAGTCGGGGCTCGACGTGCTCGTGCTCGAGCGTCGCGGCTTCGTCGGTGGCGCCGCGATCACCGAGGAGCTCCACCCGGGCTTCTCGTTCACCACGTTCTCCTACGCCCTCAGCCTGCTGCGGCCCGACATCATCCAGGACCTCGAGCTGGTCAAGCACGGGTTCCTGCCGATCCTGATGCCGACCCACTTCGCGCCGAAGGACGACGGCGACTACCTGCTGCTGACCGAGGACGCGCAGTTCAACGACCAGGAGATCGCCCGCCACAGCAAGCGCGACGTCGACGGATACCACCGCTGGGAGCACGACCTCGAGAAGGTCATCCAGCTGGCCATGCCGCTGTTCAACGCCGCCCCGCCCGACATCTTCAGCGACGACCCGGCCGACCGGGCCGATGTCGCCTGGATGGTCAAGCAGCTGCGCGGCGCCGACCGGAAGACCCTCCACGACCTGGTGCGGTTCCTCACCGGCAGCTGCGCCGACCTGCTCGACGACTACTTCGAGTCCGACATCATCAAGGCGTCGATCGCCTCCTCCGGCATCATCGGCAACAAGGTCGGCCCGATGTCGCAGGGCTCCGGTCTCGTGCTGCTGTACCACCTGATGGGCGAACAGGACGGCCACCACGGGTCGTGGGGCTTCCACAAGGGCGGCAACGGCGGCTTCACCCAGGTGCTGCAGCGGGCGGCCGAGTCGTTCGGGGCGACGGTGCGCCTGGAGGCGCCCGTCGACCACGTGCTCACCAAGGACGGCAAGGCGACCGGTGTCGTACTCACCGACGGGACGGAGTTCTCCGCGCCGATCGTGGTCAGCGCTCTCGACCCACGGCGCACCTTCACCGAGCTGGTGGACCCCCGCGAGCTGCCGACCGACCTGGTCGAGGCGATCGACCGCTACCGCTTCCAGGGCACGTCGGCCAAGGTGAACTTCGCCCTCGACGACCTGCCCGTGTTCCCCGCACTGAAGGGCCGGATCGACCACTTCGGAGGCTTCATCAACATCGCGCCGTCGATGGAGTACCTCGAACGCGCCTACGACGACGCCAAGTACGGCTGGTACTCACGGACCCCGTACATCGACGGCGCGATCCAGTCCGTGGTCGACCCCGACATGGCGCCTCCGGGCAAGCACGTGATGAGCTGCTTCATCCAGTACGCGCCGTACCAGCTCAAGGGCGGCGACTGGGACGCCGAGCGGGAGCCCTTCGGCGACACCGTCCAGGCCGTCCTGGAGTCCCACTTCCCGGGCTTCGGCGACCTGGTGCTCCACCGCGAGGTCGTCACGCCACTCGACATCGAGCGCGTGGCCGGGCTGACCGAGGGCAACATCTTCCACGGCGAGTTCCTGGCCCCGCAGATGTACTTCATGCGCCCGGCACCCGGCTACGCCCGCTACCACACCCCGATCGCCGGCTACTACCAGTGCGGCTCGGGCACCCACCCCGGCGGCTGCGTCACCGGCGGCCCCGGCAAGCTCGCCGCCCAGCGGATCCTGGCCGACCGGCGGCGCTGACGGACTGGGCTGACCGACCGGGCTGACGAACTGGGCCGACCGACTGGGGCGGGCGTCACGAGGGAACGCGCCGGCGCACCACCCAGCGCCACTTCGCGATCCTGCGCTCACGTTCGAACCCGAAGTCCGCGAACAGGTCCTCGGGTCCGGTGTGGAGGTAGGCACCGCGCTGCGGCCCGCGATCCTCGAGCTGCTCCGGATAGGCCTCGACGAGCCCGCCCCCGGCCCTCTCGATCTCCGCCAGCACTCCGGCGACGGCCGCCCGGGCGACGCCGTGGCGGCGGTGGTCCTTGCCGGTGAAGATGCACCCGATCCGCCAGTCCGGAGGCTCCGTGAGCTCCTTCTCGTAGGCCGAGCGGTTCTTGATGTTGGGCAGCTCCGCGGGGGGTCCGTACTGGCACCACCCGACGCACCGGTCCCCGTCGTACACCAGGACCTGGTGCACCGTCCCCCGCCGCACGTGCTCGCGCTTCGCCTCGCGGTTCCCCGCCGCCGTGTGACCGTCCCCGACCCCCTCCGGGTGGAAGCCCATGCACCAGCAGCCGCCCCAGACCCCGTTGTTGGCCTCCACCAGCTGTGCGAAGTCGTCCCAGGTGTCGGCGCTGAGCAGTCGGGTCGTGTAGTCGGGTCCCGAGGCGTCGGCCATGCGGTCATTCTTGCCACCGACCCCCTCGGCTCCGCAACCACGCGCGCCGTACCGATTGAACAGCGGTTCAAACAGTGGCAGGGTGCCCTCATGTCGCTCGACTTCTCCGCCATCAACCCCGCCGCCGCCCGGGCCGAGGCCGCGGCGC
>JBAUWD010000402.1:0-3364 GCA_049583575.1 Nocardioides sp. | reverse complement strand
GGGAGTGGCCGTGGGCGTCGTGCTGTCCAGGCTCGAGGTGTCGATCCATCGTGCCTCCGAGGAGCGTGCCGCGGTCGAGGCCACGCGCAGCGAGCGCGAAGGCGACCTGCTCCGGGTCCGGGCGACCCTGCGTGACCTGGCCCGCGAGCACGACGAGCTCGTCAACTCCGTGCATCGCGACGAGATGGCGCGCACCCAGCAGCGGATGCGCCTCGAGCAGCTCGCGGAGCGCGCACTCGAGGAGCTGGGTCTCGACGTGGAGACCCTGGTCGCCGAGTACGGTCCCGACCAGCTCATCACCCCGCACCCGGACGACGAGCGCGACCGGGGGAACGTCGCCGACGGTGAGCCGAGCGGACCCTATCCGTACGACCGCGAGGAGCAGACCAGGCGGCTGCGCTCCGCCGAGCGCGCCCTGGCCCTGCTCGGGAGGGTCAACCCGCTGGCCCTCGAGGAGTTCTCCGCGCTCGAGGAGCGGCACCAGTTCCTCACCGAGCAGCTCGAGGACCTCAAGGCGACCCGTCGAGACCTCCTCGACATCGTGCGCGAGGTCGACGCCCGGGTGCAGCAGGTGTTCACGGAGGCGTTCGCCGACGTGGCGAGCGCGTTCGAGTCGACCTTCGCGCGGCTGTTCCCCGGCGGTGCGGGCCGGCTCGTGCTGACCGACCCCTCCGACATGCTCGCGACCGGGGTCGAGGTCGAGGCGCGGCCGCCGGGGAAGAAGGTCAAGCGGCTGTCGCTGCTCTCGGGTGGGGAGCGGTCGCTGGTCGCCGTGGCGTTCCTCGTCGCGCTCTTCAAGGCCCGCCCGTCGCCGTTCTACATCCTCGACGAGGTGGAGGCGGCGCTCGACGACACCAACCTCGGCCGCCTGCTCGAGATCTACGAGGAGCTGCGCGAGAACAGCCAGCTGCTCGTGATCACCCACCAGAAGCGCACGATGGAGGTCGGCGACGCGTTGTACGGCGTGACCATGCGCGGCGACGGCGTGTCCACGGTCATCAGCCAGCGACTCCGTGAGCGCGCCTGACCGGGTGGTGGCTGTCGGGCCGTCCCGGCGGGCCCGTGGTGCGGGCGTGGTCGGCGTGGCCCTGCTCTCACCGCTCACCGCCGAGCTGCTGCAGGCCTACCTCGGTGACCTCGGCGGCCCGCTCGGCCTGGTGGCGTTCGTGCTCTTCCTCGCTCCCTTGTACGGCGGGGCAGCACTGCTGGTGCGCGAGGTATCGGTCCGCCAGGGAATGGGTTGGCCGGGGCGGTTCCTGCTGGCGGCGGGGTTCGGGGTGGCGATGCCGACCCTGGTCGACGTCTCCCTGTTCACCGTGCACCGCTCGGACATCCACGGGTGGGAGCACATCGTCACCGCGGCTGCGATCGGCCGGATCGGTGTCTACGCCGCCCTCACCTGGGTAGGCGGCCACGTGCTGATGAGCATCGCGGCTCCGCTCGCGGTCGTGGAGTCGCTCGTCCGGGCGCCAGGCCCCTGGCTCGGCCGGATCGGCCTGACGGTCACGGTCGCGCCGATGGTGCTGGTCGCGGCACTGGTCCACCACTCCCAGTTCGACTACGACGTTCGGGTCAACGCCGCCGACTACGGCTGGTCCGCAGCGGTGGCGGCCGGGCCGGTGGCCCTGGCCTTCACCCCGCTGGGGCGCCCACTGCGGCGCGAGCCCGGTCGAGTGGCGCCGCGGCCCTGGGTGTGCGTCGTGAGCGCCTTCGTGCTGGTCGCCGCGTTCGACCTGGTCCCGGTCTCGTGGGTCGGAGTCGCTCTCGACGTGGCGGTGCTGGCGCTGGGCGCGCTCCTGGTCCTGCGGTGGTCGCGCTCGCCGGCGTGGGACGCCCGACGAATCGCGGCCCTCGCCTTCGGCGGCGTGCTGGCCCGGACCCTGATCGGCTTCCTGGCGCCCCTGCCCGAGCAGACGACCTGGCCCGAGAAGGTCTTCCAGAACATCAGCTACCTCGTGATCGTGCTCGGCCTCGGGGTGGCCCTGGCCCGGCGCACGCGCCGCGACGGGGCGTCGTACCCGACAATGACCCCGTGACGTCCGAGCGCCCACCGCGGCCCACGCGCGCCGACTTCGTGCACTGGTCGGTCGCCACCACCCGCTGGGCCGACCTGGACGGCTTCGGCCACATGAACAACGCCCGCTACTTCGAGCTGATCGACACCGCGATCGACACCCACCTCCAGGACGCGATCGGCGGTGCGGTCGACACGCTCGATGCGATCGGGGTCTTCGCCGAGGTGTCCTGCCGGTTCTTCCGCGAGATCTCCTACCCGGCGCCGATCGACCTGGGCGTCGTGGTCGACCGGGTCGGGCGCTCGTCGATCCACTACCGGGTCGGCCTGTTCCAAGGTGACGACGCCGCGGCCGCCGAGGGACGGGTCGTGGTGGTGTACGTCGACAACACCGACCCGGCCCGTCCGGCCACGGCGATCCCCGAGCCCGTCCGCGCGGCCTCGGAAGGCATCCTCCGCTGAGCACGCACGACCCACGGGTCGACGACTATCCCGACCGGCTCCCGGACCGGCAGCGCCAGACCCCCTGCCACAGGTGCGCGAGGTGCTGCACCGGGCCGATCCCGAGATGACCGAGACCGTCAAGCGGACCTTCCAGCCGTACGTCGTGCTCCAGGGCAACGTCGCGGCCTTCGTCGCAGCCCGCGACCACCTCAACGTGTTCGGGTACGACGGCGGGCTCGTGCCCGACCCGCACGGGCTCGTCACCGCCGGACACGAGAACAAGACGGCTCGGACGATCGCCTTCCGTGAGGGGGACGTCGTACCCGAGGGCCGCTGCTGGAGCTCTTCGGTCGCCTCGTCACCGACAACCGCGCCGGTGGGTGGCGCCGGCTCCAGGACCGGCCCCCGCGAAGGCTGAGCCGGCGTCGGCGGGGTGGAGCAGGCGTGACCGCGGATGTGCCAGGCTGATGACATGTGGACCCTGGTGATCGCCATGCTCGTGATCCTGGTGCTTGCCGGCCTCGTCGTGCTCTACGTCGCCTTCCCCCACCGTGGTGAGGACATCCCGGTCGCGGGGTGGCTCGGCAACGTGATGCGCAAGGGCGTCGACTCGGCACCGACCCTCGACAACACCGCGGAAGGTGGTGCCGAGCTCCCTGCCGAGCACCTCGACCTGACCGGTCGCGAGCCCGCCGCTCCGGAGTCCCAGGGGCGCGACGCCTGAGCGACCACCCGCCTCTGATTGGATGACGGCATGGGTGAGTGGCTGTTCCTGATCGTCGGCGTCCTCGTCGTCGCGGTCGGCATCGCGGCCGGCCTGCTGGCCGGCGGACGCCGTCGTCGCAGGGGTCCGACGGCCTCCACCGACGTCATCGCTCCGCCCCGCGCGGGCGCGTCGGCCACCAC
>JBAUWD010000401.1:0-5841 GCA_049583575.1 Nocardioides sp. | reverse complement strand
GTGAACGCCGCGGCCCCTGCCGCGCTGGCCCGGCTCGCCGCGCGTCGCGGCTTCACCCTGGTCCACTTCTCGACCGACTACGTGTACGACGGGTCGCGCGAGACGCACGACGAGGACGAGCCGTTGGCCCCCCTCGGGGTCTACGGCCAGACGAAGGCCGCGGGCGACCTCGCCGTCGCGGGCGCCCCGCGGCACTATCTCCTCCGTACCTCGTGGGTCGTCGGCGACGGCCCCAACTTCGTCCGCACCATGGCGCGCCTGGCCGACGAGGGTGCGCGGCCTGCGGTGGTCGCGGACCAGGTGGGCCGGCTGACCTTCGCCGACGAGATCGCCCGGGCGACACGCCACCTGCTCGCCCACGGAGCGGCGTACGGCGTCTACCACCTCAGCAACGGCGGCCCACCGATGACCTGGGCCGAGGTGGCGCGCGAGGTCTTCGCGCTGCGCGGGCGCGACCCGGGGGAGGTCCGGGAGACCACGACCGAGGAGTATGCCGCGGGCCGCGTGGTCGCCCCCCGGCCGAGGAGCAGCGTGCTGGACCTGCGCCGGATCGAGGCGACCGGGTTCGAGCCGACCGACGCGCGCGCGGCGCTCCGCGCCTACTGCGCCTCGATCCTCCCGTAGTCGTCGTCGAGCCGCACGATGTCGTCCTCGCCGAGGTAGCCGCCCAGCTGGACCTCGACCACGACCAGGTCGTCGTCCTCGAGGTTGGCGATGCGGTGGGCGGTGCCGACCGGGATGTCGAGTGCTCCTCCGGCGGCGACGACGATCTCCTCGCCGTCCACCACGCAGGTGGCGGTGCCACGGACCACGCTCCAGTGCTCCGACCGGTGGTCGTGGGTCTGGTAGGACAGGCGATGCCGCGGCCGCACCTCGATGCGCTTGACCTTGTAGCCCGGCCCTTCGTCCAGCACGTGCCATGACCCCCATGGCCGCTCGGCGCTGGTCTCCGTCATCGCCGCCCCCTTCAGTCGCGCGAGTGGACGACAGTCTCCTCCATGTCGTCGTGCCAGGGTGGCAGATCGGCGGATCCGAGGTGGTCGGCGCACGCCCGAGCCAGGGCCGCGGACACGTCGTTGCGGCGCCCCGTGACCGGGAGCGCAGCCACCAGGTCGAGGTCGATCGCGTCGACGGGGACGTGGGAGATCAAGGAGTGCCACGGGCGTACGTCGCGCGGCTCGAGATCGCCGAACAGCTCCTCGTGGAGCTTCTCCCCCTCCCGCAGCCCCGTGAACTCGATCGGGACCCGGCGGTGGTCGAGCGCGATCAGGTGGTGCGCCACGTCGAGGATCTTGACCGGCTCGCCCATGTCGAGCACCAGGGCCTCCCCGGGCCGGCCGATGGCTCCCGCCTGCACGACGAGCTGGCACGCCTCCTCGATGGTCATGAAGTAGCGCGTGACGTCGGGGTGCGTGACGGTGATCGGACCGCCTCGCGCGATCTGCCCGGCGAACGCGGTGAGCACCGAGCCCCGGCTCCCGAGGACGTTGCCGAACCGCACGGAGAGGTAGCTCCCCGTGCCGGTGCGCGCGTACGACGCGGTGATCCGCTCGGCGAGGCGCTTGGAGTAGCCGAGCACGCTGCTCGGGTTGGCGGCCTTGTCGGTGGAGATGTTCACCAGACGCGAGACACCCGCCTGGGTGGCCGCGACCAGCACGTTGTGGGTGCCGACGACGTTGGTCTTCACGGCCTCGGCGGGGTACTGCTCCAGCATCGGCAGGTGCTTGAGAGCAGCCGCGTGGAAGACCACCTCGGGCCGGCGGTTGAGGAAGACCTGCAGGAGCGCCGCCGAGTCGCGGATGTCACAGAGCACGACGTCGCGGCCGTCGAGCATGGCCCGGCCGGTCAGCGACAGCTGGACGCCGTGGAGCGCCGACTCGTCACGGTCGAGCATGATCAGCTCCGACGGGCCGAAGGCCGCGATCTGCCGGCACAGCTCCGAGCCGATCGACCCGCCCGCTCCGGTGACCAGCACCCGACGACCCGTGAGGTAGCCGGCGATCGACGCCACGTCGGTGTCGACCTGCTTGCGGCCCAGCACGTCGCCGAGGCTGATGTCGCGGATGTCGCGGATGCCCACCTGGTCGCGCAGCAGCTCGGAGGTCGACGGAAGCACCTTCACCGAGACCCCGGCCGCCCGGCTGGCCTCGGCGATGCGCCCGATCACGTCGGACGACGCACTGGGGATGGCCACCACCACGACCTCGGCCCGGTGCTCCTCCACCAGCTCACCGAGGTGCGCGATGTCGCCGAGCACTGGAACGCCGCGCACCCGGAGGTGACGCTTGGCCCGGTCGTCGTCGAGGAAGCCGACCGGGTGCCACTGGCTCCCGGCCTCGCGCAGCATGGAGCCCACCAGGTCACGGCCCGCCTCGCCCGCGCCGACGACGAGGACCCGGGACGAGGAGGAGGACTCGGGGGCCGCGGGCTGACGCTGGTTCAGCGAGCGCCAGACGGCCCGCCCGAGTCCGGCGGCGACGACGAAGCAGATGGTGGCTCCTACCGGCACCGAGCGGGCGATGAGCATGAAGTGCTGGTCGACCGCGAACACCACGACGCCGGAGAAGATGGCGACGTAGGCAACGACCAGCATCTCCTCCAGGCTGCCGGTCACAGCCCGCCCCTGGTGGACCCGGACCAGGAGCCCGACGGCGAGGTAGACGGCCGCCAGCGCCAGCCCCACCGTCGCGGCCGCGTGCCACGGGGCGAGACCGGGGCGCTCGTAGCGCAGCACGGTGGCGACGGCCGTGGCCGCGCCCCAGGCGACCACGTCGTACGCGACCTTCAGCACGAAGCGGAACTGCCGCAACCCGTGGGCGACACACATCTGGTGAGAACAACCCCTTCACGGTCCGAGATTCGTTGGTCTTCAGGTGTCAGGTGCCGCAGCCTGGTCGGACCCACACGTTGGGCCAGCGGCCCTCTCCTCCTCCGATGCGGTGCGGGAGCGACAGGTTCAGTGGTAGACGCGGACCGGCGAGCTGGTCAGCTTGATCTTCTGGTGGTGATGGGTGCGGGTGACGCGCCCGTTCACGGAC
Organism: Nocardioides sp.; assembly: GCA_049583575.1. Lineage (GTDB taxonomy): Bacteria > Actinomycetota > Actinomycetes > Propionibacteriales > Nocardioidaceae > Nocardioides. The sequence goes on along the minus strand of JBAUWD010000401.1, from coordinate 2,803 downwards.
TGGACGTGCCGGGCGCCCTTTGGCGCACGGACCGTCCTCCTACCCTTCGGGACCCAGTAGATCCAGCTCGTGTGGCCGCCGCGGCTCGTGGTGCAGGCGTACACGTGGGACTTCCTGCTCTGCTGGCACGCCTTGACCCGCTGGCCGGCCAGCCACTTCTCCACGAGGGAGTAGGCCCTTCCGGCTGCGGTGGGCGTCACCCCGTCGGGCCGGACCATCTCGATGTCCACGACGTCGAGGCGGCCCCAGTCGAACCAGTAGACCCGCTCGATCCCCGCGGCGGCGTCCAGCACGAAGTTGCGGACGACGTACGACGCCTGCTTGGCGGCTCCCGAGTGGTGCGGGATCGGGTTGTTGCCACCGACGACGCCGTAGTTCATCTCGACGTTCCAGACCGGGGCACTCACCTCGCGCTTGGCCAGGATGTGCTGCGCCTGGCGGATCAGGGACAGTGAGTCCTCCGGCGTGCCGGCCTGCAACGGGTAGGCGTCGATGCCGACCGCGTCGACGTAATGCCCGATGCGCTTGCCACCGACCTTCTGGGCGAAGAGCCTCTTCATGAAATGCTGCTCGTAGGGCAGCCGCAGCACCATCGCGGGGGACACCACGGTGGCGCGCGGAGCAGCGTGGTGGATGACCTTGGCGGCAGCGATCACCAGCTCGGCCAGCTGCCGCGGCGTGCCGGACCAGTTGGAGGCGATGTCGGCCTCCGGCCAGATCTCGTAGTCGATCCGGGTGCCGTACCGGTCGACGAGCTGTCCGACGTAGGTCTTCCAGGCCGCCAGGTCCGGCACGGTGGCCCCGACCTGCGGGCTGCCCGGCGACGTGGAGTGGAACACCGGGGTCTGCCCGAGCACGAGCAGGGGTTGGGCGTGGTGTGCGTGTGCCTGGTCGACCAGGGTGTCGAGGTGCGAGAAGTCGAACACTCCCGACGACGTCTCGAGGTCGGGCCAGTAGACGCCGTTCAGGGTCAGGTCGACCGCACCCGCCTTCGCCTTCGGGAACGCGGTGGCGAGCAGAGGGGCGTGCAGACCGAAGAACCGGGCGGAGATCTTGGAGCCGGCCGCCCGGGATCCTGAGGTGGCGTTGCCGCGGACGGCGGAGTGTCCGTGGGCCGTCGCCGACCCGCACGCCTGGACGGCCAGCGCCATGGCGGTCGCCGTCGCCGTGAGGCCCAGTCTGATGACTCGACTACGTTGGGTAGGGCAGAACCTGTTCACCGCGTCCCACTTCCCGAGCTCGTCGACGCTTTGCCCCTCGACCGTACCCGAAATGACCGGGGCCGACCGAATGTCGACGGCGCCCGGACGGACCGAGCCCCGGGAGGGTTGGCCTCCCGGGGCTCGGAGCTTCGATGAGCTGGGCGCGTCGTCAGGCGCCGACCTTGCCGGCGGCGTCCGTGGCGGCGTGTGCGACGTCGCTCGCCGTCTTGGCGGCCGCGGTGCGGGTCGCCTTGGCGCTGCTGCGCGCCGGGCTCTTCGCGGCCTTGGTCGCGGTCTGCTTGGCGGTCCTCTTGGCCGCCGAGGCGGTCTTGCCGGCCTGGGTCCGCGTGGTCTTCGCCTTCGTCACCGTGGTCGAGGCGGACGAGCCCGCCCGGCGGGTGGACTGCTGGCCGCGGATGCGATCGACGAGGGTCTCGCCGCGCTTGACCAGCTCGGCGTAGGTGTCACCGGCCGTGGCGACCTGCTCGTCCACCAGCTTCTGCAGGCGGGTCGGGAAGGTCTGCACCTCGGACTGCAGGTCGGCGACGCGCTTCTCGATGAGACGACGGCGGGCCGCGGCGTCCTTGTTGAGGGTCTCGACCCGCGTGCTCACGGCCTTGGTGGCCTGGTCGCGGAGCGCCTGCGGCTGGACGTCGAGGTTGCTGACCGTCTTCTGCACCTCGTCGAGGCGCTTCTGGACGTCCGCGACGTAGTCGCGCACCGCGCCGACCACGAGGTCGGTCACGCCGACACCGGCGTACAGCGGGCGGGTCGCACCCGCGGGGATCTGGGTGGTGATGTCGAACTTGGCCTTTGCCATGACTGCTCCTTCGGGGTGGGGTTGCCCGGCAGGGTGCCGGGGTCGATCAGGGGGCGTCCGCGCCGCCGTTGAGGGCGAGGAAGGACGCGTAGACGTCGAGCAGGGTCTGCTTCTGCCGCTCGGTCAGCGCCACGTCGCCGAGGACGGCGAGCTCGACCGAGCCACCGACGCCCTCGTCCGGGCTGACGATGCCCGCGCGGAGGTAGAGCTGCTCCGCGGAGATGCGGAGCGCCTTCGCGAGCTGCTGGAGCACCTCGGCGGACGGACGACGCAGGCCCCGCTCGATCTGGCTCAGATAGGGGTTGGACACGCCGGCCTGCTCCGCCAGCTGGCGGAGCGAGAGGCGCGCGGAGACCCGCTGCTCGCGCAGGTAGTCACCGAGCGTCTCGACCGTCTTGCCGACCTTGCTCCTTGCCATACCCCCATTGTGCTAGCAACAGTTAGCACATACCAGAGGCGAGGGTCGTGAAGATCGTCACAACTTGCCCAATACCCCAAGAAATCAAGGGCTTTGACGATCGCTCGTGGTGCTGTCACCTGCTAGCGACAGAAGCATGCTCGGATCTCCCCGACGGGAGCACCGCCGCCCAGCAGCTCGACCCGGCCCGTACGGCGTACGGCGTCCGCGTCGACGGCCTCGTCCTCGAGGACCCCGGATCGGCGCAGCGCCTCCGCCATCAGCACCGGTCGCACCCGCGGGGCGCCGTCGTCGGCCTTGAGGGCGAACGCCCGCCCGTCCGGGAGCGCCACCGCGTAGCAGCACTCGGCGCCGGCCTTGCCC
>JBAUWD010000400.1:0-7923 GCA_049583575.1 Nocardioides sp. | reverse complement strand
GGCCACGGCAGCGAGACCCACGTGGCGGCCGCGCCCGACCCCGCCCTCCCGGACGGGTGGGCGGGTGCTCGGCCGCACGGACGCCGACATCGCCGGCTACCTCTCGTCCCGCCGGAAGACCCGCCCGGCCACCGAGACCGTGCCGATGCAGGCGAACAGAGCGAGGAACGCCGCGGAGGGGATGGTGGTCGTCCGGCCCCGACGGGCGACGCCCTGGGTCTCCGTCATGTCGGGTGGGTCCAGCATCGTCGCCATCGCGTCAATCTCCTCGGGCCGCCGGGACGACCACCGCGCACGGGTCGACCCGGTCCACTCCATCGTCGCGTCCGGTCACCCGGCCGGCCAGGGCGCATGGTCCCGACGTACGACGGCCATGGTCACGACCCGGCACCTCGACATGGCCGTCGCGTGGGCCAGCCTGGAAGACTGGGGTTGGAGACGGCGGACAGGCACCCGACCTCGGGGCCGGCCCCTCCCGGCGACAGGAGACACCCGATGGGCAGTGCGACACCCGAGAAGATGCCGGGCGAGATCGTGGTCGGCGTGGACGGGTCCCCTCAGTCCCGCCAGGCCCTGCGGTGGGCGGTGCAGATGGCACGACTGCTCGGCGCGCCGATGACCGTGGTCACGGCCTGGGAGTTCCCGACGACTTACGGGTACGCCACGCCGGTCCCCGGCTGGAACCCCGAGGACGACATGCGGCAGGTCCAGGACCAGGCGATCGCAGGGGTGTTCGGTGACGACCCGCCCCAGGACCTCGGTCGGGTGCTGCAGTCCGGAGGCGCCGCACACGTCCTGCTCGAAGCCAGCGAGGGTGCGCTCATGCTGGTGGTGGGCAGTCGTGGGCACGGTGGCTTCGCCGGGCTGCTGCTCGGCTCGGTGAGCTCGGTCGTGGCGGAGCACGCCGCGTGTCCCGTGCTGATCGTGCACGGCGACGAGACGCCACCGATGGCGGCGTCGGCCTAGCACGAGCCGGCACACGCCGGCTACTTCGGCGGCGTGACCAGGAAGTGCCAGCCGATCCACGCCCACGCCAGCGTCACTGCCACTCGGGTCGCGCGACGCGCCATGAGACGGGCGAACAGGGTGCCCGGATCGGTCACCCGGGTCGGCCGGATGCGCGCCAGCGCGGCGAGTGCGAGCAGCGACCCGAAGCAGGCGGCGAAGATGCCGATCGTGATCACGCGGGGAGTCACGACGTCGGCTCCCACGGCTGCAGGTCGCCGGTCTCCGACATCCTCGGGGCACGGGCAGGCATCGCGTGCAGCAGCCACAGGCCGCCGGCGAGCCAGACCAGGACCAGGAGCCCTCGCGTGGGCGCCCAGGCGAAGACCGGGTTCATCACGTCGGAGAAGGCGGGATGGCGCCAGTCGGCGGCCGGCGAGGTCTCGAGGAGGTACGCCGTCAGCTCGTTGAGGGCGGCCACGAGCCCGACCACGGCGTACGGCCACGCGGGCCCGCGGCGTACCGGAGGAGCCACGTCTCCGCGAGTGGCGGCGAGCAGCACGGCGGCGATGCCCAGCAGGCCGACGACCATCACGTCGACGCTGCCGTACCGGGGCGCCAGCGTCAGCACACCGGCCACCGCGACCAGGGTCCGGACGCTCGAACGGCGCGGCCCCGCCACGGCGAGCTCGTCGACGACCGGGGCCGGCGCCCGCGCCTCGGTGACCGCGAGCCAGCAGCCGACGCCCAGGAACACCACGCCGTCGACCGGCGCCCCGCGGTAGAGGTGGAACCACCCGGTGATGACGACGATGACGATCGCCGGGTGTGCCCATGGCGGCCACGGGGTCCGTCGGCGATCGGACGAGGCTCTCACGACCCCATCCTGCCTCGCGGTGCCGCGTGGCCTCGCGCCAGGCTGTTCAGTCGGCGACGAAGAACATCCTCTTGTTCACGAACTCGTCCATGCCCAGTGGGCCGAGCTCGCGGCCGAAGCCGCTGCGCTTGACGCCGCCGAACGGCACCTCCGCACCCTCGCCCGCCGGCGTGTTCACGTTGGACATGCCGACCTCGAGCCGCTGGGCGATCCGCGTCGCGCGTGCGGGGTCGGTGCTGAACACCGCGCCGCCCAGGCCGTACTGCGTGTCGTTGGCCAGGGCCAGCGCCTCGTCGTCGGACGAGACCTTGTAGACCACCGCCACCGGGCCGAAGAGCTCCTCGCGGTAGGCGCGCATGTCCTTCGTGACGCCCGTCAGCACGGCCGGCGAGTAGTACGCCGCCGGCCCCTCGCCCAGGACCCCGCCGGCGTGCAGGGTGGCCCCCTTGTCGACGGCGTCCTGCACCTGCGCGGCGAGCTTCTCCGCCGCGGTGCGCGAGGACAGCGGCGCGAACGTGCTCTCCTCCTCCGCCGTCGGGTCGCCCGGCCGGAGGTCCTTCGCGTGCTCGGTCAGCCGCGCGACGAAACCGTCGAAGACGTCGTCCATGACGATCATCCGCTTGTTGGAGTTGCACGCCTGGCCGGTGTTGCTGATGCGCGTCTGCCAGGCCGTGTCGGCCGCCGCCGAGACGTCGTCGGTGTCGAGGATGACGTAGGGGTCGGAGCCGCCGAGCTCGAGCACGCACTTCTTGAGGTTCTTCCCGGCGAGCGCGGCGACCACGGCGCCGGCCCGCTCCGAGCCGGTCAGCGAGACCCCCGCGATCCGCGGGTCGGCGATGATCGTCTCGACCTGCTCGTGCGAGGCGAACAGGTTGACGTACGCGCCATCGGGAACGCCGGCGTCCTTCATCAGCCGCGCCACGGCCAGCGCGGACCCGGGCACCGACTCGGCGTGCTTGAGGATGATCGTGTTGCCCAGCATCAGGTTGGGCGCCGCGAACCGGGCGATCTGGTAGTAGGGGTAGTTCCACGGCATGATCCCGAGCAGCGCCCCGATCGGCAGCTTCTGCACGACGGCCCGGCCACCGGAGAACGTCTTGATCGGCTGGTCCGCCGCCAGGGTCGGACCCTCGGTCGCGAAGTAGTCGAAGATGTCTCCGCAGAACTCCGCCTCTTCCTCGGCCTCGCTCAGCGGCTTGCCCATCTCCCTGGTCGCGATCGCCCCCAGCTCGGCCTTGCGCTCGACGAAGAGGGTGCCGATGCGGGCGACCACCTCGGCGCGCTCATGGATCGGGACGTCCTTCCACGCGTCGTACGCCGCGTGCGCGGCCGCCAGGGCCGCCTCGACCTCGGCGTCCGTCGCCGTGTCGAAGGTCTGCTCCACCTGGCCGGTCGCCGGGTTCACGATCTGGTACGTCGGTGACGCCGTCTGGGTCTGGGTCATGACATGTCTCCTCGCTCGGGGCCTGCTGGAACGAAACTAGTCGCTGGCCCGTTGGGCGACCAGATTCGGTGTCGCGGACGGCCCACCCGGTGTTACTCATGGGTAACGAACCCCTGTCACTCGCCTCGGGCCATTTGGCACGTCCCCCGGGGCGCCCGCGTCCCTAGCGTCGTCGACAGCGGGTCAACGTCAAGGAGCCGAAGCCGATGAAGATCGTGGTCCTCGTCAAGCATGTCGCCGATTCGGACGCCAAGTGGAGCTACACGGACGACCTCAGGGTCGACCGCTCGGGGGTCGAGGGTCACCTGTCCGAGCTGGACGAGTATGCGGTGGAACAGGCCGTGTCCCTCGTCGAGAAGGGGCTACCGGCGACCATCACCTTCCTCACCATGGGCCCGGCGCCCGCGGTCGACGCCCTCCGGAAGGCCCTGGCCATGGGCGGTGACGACGCCGTCCATGTGCTCGACGACGCCCTGGCGGGCTCGGACGCGCTGTCGACCTCCCTCGTGCTGGCTCGCGCCATCGAGCGGATCGGCTTCGACCTGGTGCTGTGCGGGATGTCGTCGACGGACGCGGAGATGTCCGTGATCCCGGCCATGATCGCCGACCGGCTCGGCGTCCCGCAGGTCACCTTCGCGAACACGGTGTCGGTCGTGGACGGCACGATCACCGTTGGTCGCGGCGGCGACGCGAGCCTCGACGACGTCACCGCCACTCTTCCGGCCGTCGCCTCGGTGACCGACAAGAGCGGCGAGCCTCGCTACCCGGCCTTCAAGGCGATCATGGTCGGCCGGAAGAAGCCGGTCGCCACCTGGACCGTCGGCGATCTCGGGCTGGAGCCGTCCCAGGTCGGCAGCGCCGGCGCTGCCAGCGTCGTCCGCAGCGCAGTCCTCAACCCCCCGCGCCCGGCCGGCGTCGTCGTGGTCGACGACGGCGAGGGTGCGGTGCGGATCGCCGACTTCCTGACCGACCGCCACCTCTTGTGATCGAGCCCCACCACAGCGAAGGAGACCCCCGTGGCCGAAGTGCTGGTCCTGGCCGAGCGAAGCGGCGGCATGCCCCGCACGGCCACCCTGGAGCTGCTCACCCTGGCTCGCAGGCTCGGTGAGCCCGCGGCCCTGGTGTGCGGCCCCGCGGACGATGCGATCATCAAGGTCCTCGGCGAGCACGGCGCCGGCCGCGTGTACGTCGCGGACGACCCGGAGCTCGCCGAGTTCCTGGTCGCCCCCAAGGCCGAGGCGCTCGCGCACGTCGTACGGCGCACGTCGCCGGCGGCGGTGCTCGTCACCGCGAGTCGTGAGGGCACGGAGGTCGCCGGCCGGGTCGCGTGCCGACTGGACTCCGGCATCATCACCGGCGCCACCGACGTGACCGCCTCGGCCGACGGCCCCCTCGTGACGCAGTCGGTCTTCTCCGGGACCTGGACCACACAGAGCCAGGTGGTGCGCGGCACGCCGATCATCACGGTACGGCCCAACAGCGTGCCCGCCGAGGTCCTCCCGGTCGAGCCTGTCGTGGAGCGGCTGACGATCGAGCTCAGCGACACCGCGCGCGGCGCTCGCGTGACCCACAGCGCGCCCACCACCGCCTCGGGCCGTCCGGACCTCACCGACGCGGCGGTGGTGGTCGCGGGCGGTCGCGGCATGGGCTCCGCGGAGGCGTTCGGACTGATCGAGCGGCTGGCCGACGAGCTGGGCGGCGCCGTGGCCGCCTCACGTGCCGCCACCGACCTCGGCTGGTACGGGCACGACTTCCAGGTCGGCCAGACCGGCAAGACCGTCGCCCCACAGCTCTATCTCGCGAGCGGGATCTCCGGGGCGATCCAGCACCGGGCCGGCATGCAGGGCTCGCGCACGATCGTGGCGGTCAACAAGGACGCCGCCGCCCCCATCTTCGACATCGCCGACTTCGGCGTGGTCGGCGACGCGCACGTCGTCCTGCCGGCTCTGCTCGAGGAGATCGGGCGGCGCAGGCGATGACCGCGAGCACCGGGGAAGGAACACCGACATGACCACCTCCACGGCCACCGTGCTGGACGCTCCGACCGACGGCTTGGACCCCGGCACGCTGGCGCTCATGCTCGAGGCCCTCGGCGAGTTCGTGGCGCGCGAGCTTCCGGAGAGCCGCATGCTCGAGCTCGACCACGAGGACGTCTGCCCGGAGGACACCGTCCGCGCCATGTGCAGCGACGCCTTGGGCGTCCAGCTGGTCTTCATCCCCGAGGAGTACGGCGGGATGGGCGGCAGCGCCTTCGACTCCTATCGGGTGTGCGAGCGGATGGCTCGCTACGACATCGGTCTGGGCACGTCGGTCTTCGCCACCTTCCTGGGCAGCGACCCGATCCTGATGGGTGGCACGGACGAGCAGCGCCAGGAGTGGCTGTCGCGCATCGCCGAGGAAGGGATCGTGTTCGCCTACGCTGCGACCGAGCCCGAGGCGGGCAGCGACCTCGGCGCGATGACCACGGTCGCCGTACCCGTCGACGACGACGGCACCGGCAGCGCGGGGTACCGGATCACCGGACGCAAGCAGTGGATCAGCAACGGCAGCATCGCCGACGCCTACTGCGTGCTGGCCATGGCTCCGGGCGGGCCGTGCTGGTTCATCGTCGAGAGGGGTACCGAGGGTCTCACGTCGGCGACTCCCGAGGACAAGCACGGCATCCGGTTGTCCAACACCGCGGCCCTCTTCCTCGACGACGTGACGGTGCCGACCTCGCGCCTGGTCGGCGGGGTCGAGGGGCGTGGCCTCGTCCAGGCGCAGCAGGTCTTCGGCTACACCCGCCTGATGGTCGCGGCCTTCGGCCTCGGCGGCGGTTGGGAGGCCCTGGACCGGGCGATCCGGTACTCGACCGAGCGGGTCCAGGCAGGCACTCCACTGAGCCAGAAGCAGGGCTACACCCACAAGCTGATCGTTCCGCACGTCGTACGGCTCGAGGCGGCCCGCGCGGTGGTCGAGGAGACCGCTATCCGGATCGGCGGCGGCGAGGGCGCCGACGGGGCGCTGAACACCGAGGGCGCGATCGCGAAGTACCTCGCCACCGAGGCCGGGGTCGCCGCTGCCGACGCCGCGATCCAGGCCCACGGTGGCTACGGCTTCACCCGCCCCTACCTCGTCGAGAAGATCCGTCGCGACGTCCGGATCACCACGATCTACGAGGGCACCTCGGAGATCATGGAGATGACCATCGCCCGGGACCGCTGGCAGCAGCACCTCAAGACCGGCGGGGACCACTACCTCGGTCTCGGCCGCGAGCTCACCGCCTTGAACGCCACCCATCCCACCGTCGGCGCCGACGCCGCAGCACTGGCGTTCGAGTGTCTCGCCGGCGTCCTGGAGGCGTGCCGCATCGGCCGGCTCACCCGCAACCAGCACGTGCTGCTCCGGCTCGGCGAGCTGGTCGCCCACGCCGAAGGAGCCGCTGCTCTGGTACGTCGCGCCGTCGCGGCCGCCGAAGGACGCCTGCCCGAGAAGGGTGACCACCGGTTCGCCCCGGGGGTCCTGGCCACCATCAGCCGCGTGAACGCGCGCGAGGCCGCGCTGGAGGTGGCCGAGGAGGGCATGCGCTGGGTCTCCGGTGCGGCCGCCCCGGGGTCCGCCGCAGCGCTGGCCGACGAGCTGCCCCTCGAGCGGGTCCGCGCAGCCCAGGCGGGGTTGCTCGCCGACATGGACGCCCTGGCCGACGCGCTCTACGACCGTGTGACACCCGACCCCACCTAGGAACCACCATGAACGAGCACGCCGTCTCCCCCATCGCAGTCGTCGGCGTCTCGGCGATCATGCCCGACGCACCGGACGCGACGTCCTTCTGGCAGAACCTCCGGGACGGCCGCTACTCGATCAGTGAAGTGCCCCCCGAGCGCTGGGACCCCGAGCTGTACTACGACCCGGACCCCGCGGCGGTCGACAAGACCTACAGCCGCATCGGTGGCTGGGTCCGCGAGCACCCGTGGGACCCCCGGCAGTGGCGCCTCCCGATCCCGCCCCGGGTCGCCGAGCAGTTCGACCTCGGCCAGCAGTGGGCGGTGTCGGCTGCCCGGTCGGCCCTGCTCGACGCCGGTTGGCCGCAGTGGGGCGTGGACCCGGAGCGGGTCGCGGTGATCATCGGGAACGCGATCGGCGGCGAGAAGCACTACCGGACGTCCCTGCGGGTCCAGTTCCCCGAGTTCGCCCGGGACCTGCGCGACGTTTCGTCGTTCGCGGCGCTCCCGGCGCAGACGCGCGCGGCGATCCTCGACGAGTGGCACGAGCGGTTCCTCTCCCACGAGCTGCCGATCACCGAGGACAGCATGCCCGGCGAGCTCTCCAACGTGCTGGCCGGTCGGATCGCGAACCTGTTCGACCTCAGGGGGCCGAACTTCACCACCGACGCAGCCTGCGCATCGGCGCTCGCGGCGACGTCGGCGGCGGTGCACGGCCTGGTCGACGGCGACTACGACGCGGTCATCACCGGCGGGATCGACCGCAACATGGGGGTGTACGCCTTCGTGAAGTTCTGCAAGATCGGCGCCCTGTCGGCCACCGGGACCCGGCCGTTCGACGCGGGCGCGGACGGCTTCGTGATGGGCGAGGGCGCGGCGCTCTTCGTGCTCAAGCGGCTCGCGGACGCCGAACGCGACGGCGACCGCGTGTACGCCGTCCTGCTCGGGCTCGGTGG
>JBAUWD010000399.1:0-4224 GCA_049583575.1 Nocardioides sp. | reverse complement strand
GGTCACGACGACGGCGGCCACCCGAGGTAGGCGTGTCATGGAAGCTCCTTCGTGGTCCGAACGACCCCCCGTGGACCGTTCCCGTGCCCCTACGACTCAGCAGCCGTGGGAAAGGTTGTGGGTCCGGATCACGATCGGGTCACGACGACGGCACGTGCGCGTCGAGCTCGGCCAGCCAGGCCGTGGCCGCGACGTCGCTGGGCATCCGCCAGTCACCGCGCGGGCTCATCGTGCCGCCGGCGCTGACCTTGGGCCCGTTGGGCAGGGCACTGCGCTTGAACTGGCTGGCGAAGAAGCGCCCGCAGAACACCTCGAGCCAGTGCCGGATGGTCGCGAGGTCGTACGCCGGACGGCGATCCTCCGGGTAGCCGGGCGGCCACTCCCCCGCCTCCGCGTCGTGCCAGGCGTGCCAGGCGAGGAACGCGATCTTGCTGGGCCGGTAGCCGCGGCGCAGGACGTGGTACAGCGTGAAGTCCTGCAGGGCGTAGGGACCGACGACGTCCTCCGTCGACTGGGCCCTCTCGCCCTCGACCGCCGGGATCAGCTCGGGGGTGATCTCCTGGTCGAGCACCTCGCCGAGCACCGAGTCGGCGCCATCGTCGAGCTGGCCGCTGTCCATCACCCAGCGGATGAGGTGCTGGATCAGGGTCTTCGGCACCCCGGCGTTGACGTTGTAGTGCGACATCTGGTCGCCCACGCCGTACGTGCACCAGCCGAGCGCGAGCTCACTCAGGTCACCCGTGCCGACGACGATGCCCCCGCGCTGGTTGGCCAGCCGGAACAGGTAGTCGTAGCGCAGCCCCGCCTGGACGTTCTCGTAGGTGACGTCGTACGTCGTGCCGCCGTCGGCAGCGGGGTGGTCGATGTCCTTCAGCAGCTGCTCCGCCGCCGGCTTGATGTCGATCTCCTCGAAGGTCACCCCCAGGGCTGCGGCCAGCCGGGTCGCCAGCGACCGGCTGGTGTCACCGGTCGCGAAGCCGGGCATCGTGAACGCGAGCACGTCGCTGCGCGGCCGGCCGAGTGCGTCCATCGCGCGGGCGGCCACGATCAACGCGTGCGTCGAGTCGAGGCCGCCGCTGATGCCGATCACGGCCTTGGGCCGACCGATCGCCTCGAGCCGCTGCATCAGGCCGGCGACCTGGATGTGGTAGGCCTCGTAGCAGTCGAGCGCGAGCCGCTCGACGTCGTCCGGCACGAACGGGAAGCGGTCCGTCCGGCGGCGAAGCCCGATGTCACCGGTCGGCGCAGCCAGCTCGAACGCCACCGTTCGGAAGGCGAGCCTCGGTGGTCGGGCGGAGTCGAGACCACGCCGGTTGTCGTCGAAGGTGCCCTGCCGCAGCCGTTCCTGCCGGATCCGGTCGAGGTCGACGTCGACGACCGTCCGGCGCGGGCCCGCGGGGAAGCGCTCGCTCTCGCCGAGGAGGTCGCCGCACTCGTAGACCATGGTCTGGCCGTCCCACGCGAGGTCGGTCGTGGACTCACCCTGCCCGGCCGCCGCGAACACATAGGCGGCGTTGGCGCGGAAGCTGGCACTGCGCACCAGCAGCCGCCGGTCCTCCGACCGGGCCACGGTGATCGGGCTGCCCGACAGGTTGGCCAGCACGGTCGCGCCGGCCAGCGCCGCCTCGGAGCTCGGCGGGACAGGCACCCACATGTCCTCGCAGATCTCGACGTGCAGCCGCAGATCGGGCAGGTCGGTCGCGGCGAAGACCAGGTCGGGGCCGAGGGGCACCTCCGCGCCGGCGACGCGGATCGTCGTACCCCTGAGGTCGTCGCCGGGTGCGAAGTGCCGGCGCTCGTAGAACTCGCGGTAGTTCGGCAGGTAGGACTTCGGCGCGACACCCAGGACCCGGCCGCCGTGGATCACCACGGCGCAGTTGAGGAGCCGGGTGCCGTGGACCAGCGGCGCGCCCACGACGAGCACCGGCAGCAGGTCGGCGGAGGCCGCGACGATCGTGGCGACTGCCCGCTCGACCGCGTCGAGCAGCGTGTCCTGCAGCAGGAGGTCCTCGATGGAGTAGCCGGAGAGACACAGCTCGGGGAACACCGCGACCGCGACGCCCTCGTCGTGGCACTCGCGCGCCTGCACCAGCACCGTCTCGGCGTTGGCCGCCGGATCGGCCAGGGCGACCGGGATCGTGCACGCGGCGACGCGCGCGAAGCCCTGCGCGTACGCCGAGTAGAACTCCACGTCTCCAGTCTAGGGAGCCCGAGCCCGATGTCGCCGATCGTCAGCGGACGCGGCGGCGGCGGAGGCCGTCTCCGGCACCGGCGTAGGCCGGCCAGACCTGGGCGCCGCGTGGTACGAGCGCGAGCACCTCGAGGAGCTCACGCTCGTCCCGCAGCCGCTGCGGCCCGGCGGTCCGCGCATCGTGGGCTGGACCGAGCAGATGTGTGAGCAGGTGCTGCCCCGACTCTCCGTGATCGGCGCCCGAACAGAAGGCCCCGCTGGTTGAGGAGCGAGCGCGCACACCCCTGGTTGAGGAGCGAGCTCAGACCTCCGCTGGTTGAGGAGCGAGCACAGCGAGCGTCTCGAAACCAGGAGTCACCGCTGCCGCCGCCGCTCCAGCGCCCGCGCGCTCCGGCTGGCCAGTTCCGGGAGGTCGCCCAGCCGACCTTCGATCAGAGCAGTGCGCTTCGCACGATTCCATCCCTGCACGCGCTTCTCGAAGGCGTACGCCTCATCGATCCGATCGAACGCCGCCGACCACACCAGTCGGACCGGTCTTCGGCGTCGGGTGTAGGCGGCGCCCTCGCCCTCCTGATGCTGGCTGAGCCGGCGTTCGAGATCGACGGTGCTGCCCGTGTAGTAGGAGCCGTCAGCGCACTCGAGGAGGTAGACCCATGGCATGCCCGCAGCCTCCTGCGGGGTCCCACTCCGGCGCCAGTCGCTGAATGCGGCCTGTGGACAGGGCTGGTTTCGAGACGCTCGCTGCGCTCGCTCCTCAACCAGCAGACCTACGCACGCTCGCTCCTCAACCCAGGGCGTCCGGGGCGCTCCTGGTTTCGAGACGCACGTGCGCTCGCTCCTCAACCAGCAGACCTACCCGCGCTCGCTCCTCAACCCAGGGGTCCGGGGGGCCTCTGGTTTCGAGACGCTCGCTGCGCTCGCTCCTCAACCAGCAGACGTACCCGCGCTCGCTCCTCAACCAGCAGACGCACGCGCGCTCGCTCCTCAACCAGCAGACGTACACGCTCCGCAACCGACGAGAGAGACCAGCGCGGACCCAGGGACACCGCTAGCGTCGGTGCCATGTCGTCCGGTCGGCTCGTCCTCCTCAACGGACCCTCCAGCTCGGGCAAGACGACGATCACGAAGCTTGTCGTCGGGCGCCTGCGCACGCCGTGGCTGGTGCTGCCAGTGGACCTGTTCCACCACGTCCGGAGCCGGCCGGACGCCCACCTCACCGACCGGCAGTGGCAGGACGTGTTCCACCGCACTCGCGCCGCCTACCACCGTGCCCTCATCGGCGCCGCCGCGTGCGGCTGCGACGTACTCGGCGACCACGTGCTGAGCGAGCCCTGGCGACTCGACGACCTGCTCCGGCTGAGTGCCGGCCTCGACGTGCTCCTCGTCCACGTCACCTGCGACCCGGCCGAGCTCCGGCGTCGCGAGACGGGACGCGGCGACCGCGCTCCAGGAACGGCGCGGGCCCAGCAGCGGCAGGTGTTCGCACATGGCGACTGCGACCTGACCGTCGACACCACCCACGGTCCCGACGAGCCGGCAGCCGCGGTGCTCGAGCTCATCCGCCGGCCACCACCCGAGCGCGCCTTCGACCGGATGCGCGAGCGGCGCAGCCGTGCGTGAGCCACCGCCCGGCGTCACCGATGCGGAGGTCCTGGCGCGGGTGCGGGACGCCTGGTCGCCCCGGGCGACGCGGGTCGAGCATCTCCCGGTCGGCTTCGGCGCGCACCACTGGGCGGCGTACGACGGTGCCGTCCCCCTGCTGTTCGTGACCTTCGACCGGGTCGCCGAGAGGCACACGGCGCATGGACTCGAGGCGGCGTACGCCGGAGCGAGAGCCCTGCGGGACGGCGGCCTGGAGTTCGTGCTCGCCTGCCTGCCGAGCAGCGGCGGCACCCTGACCGCACACCTCGCCGACGGAGTGCTCAGCTGCACGCCGTGGGTGGACGGCGAGTCGGAGGGCGACCTCGACGTGGTGTGGACGACGACGGCGCTCGGTCGCCTGCACGCCGCCGACCCGCCGCCCGGCATCCCGC
>JBAUWD010000398.1:0-8165 GCA_049583575.1 Nocardioides sp. | reverse complement strand
ATCGTGCGTACGTCGCCGCCACCGGCGCCGTCGACGCGCAGGGCGATCAGCTTGACGCCGGACACGTCGACGGCGCCCGCGGCCAGCTGGGCGCCGTTGGCCAGCAGCTGGCTGACCCGCGCCTGCTCCAGCTCCTTCTCCGCGGCGCGCAGCCGCTCGACGATGTCGTGGACCCGCTCGGGCAGCTCCTCCGGACGCGCCTTGAGCGCCTCCGACAGCTGCGCCACCAGCACGTGCTCGCGCGCCAGGAACCGGTAGGCGTCCGCGCCCACGAGCGCCTCGACACGTCGTACGCCGGAGCCGATCGACGACTCACCCAGCAGCTTGATCACACCGAGCTGTCCGGAGCGACCGGCGTGGGTGCCACCGCAGAGCTCACGCGCCCAGTCGCCGACCGAGATCACCCGCACCTCGTTGCCGTACTTCTCACCGAAGAGCGCCATCGCCCCGGAGCGGACGGCCTCCTCCTGGCTCATGATCTCGGCATGCACGCCGAGGTCGGCCAGGACCAGGTCGTTGACGCGACCCTCGACGTCCTGCATCACCGAGCCGGGCACCGCCCCGGTCGCCGAGAAGTCGAACCGGAAGCGGCCCGGCGCGTTCTCGGAGCCGGCCTGCGTCGCGGTCTCGCCGAGCGCCTCGCGGAACGCCTTGTGCACCATGTGGGTGGCGGTGTGGGCGCGCGAGATCGACTTGCGGCGCTCGACGTCGACCTGCGACTGCGCCGCGATCCCCGGCGTCACCTCACCGCTCACCACGCGCGCGGAGTGGACGATCAGACCCGTGATGGGTGTCTGTACGTCACGCACCTCGACCCGGGCACCGTTGTCGAGCTCGATCACGCCCCGGTCGGCCAGCTGTCCGCCGCCCTCGGCGTAGAACGGCGTGCGGTCCAGGACCAGCTCGACGTCGTCGCCCTCGCGGGCGGACTCGACCACCTCACCGCCCCAGAGCAGGCCGCGGACCGAGCCCTCCGAGATCACCTCGCGGTAGCCGGTGAACTCGACGGGTCGCTCGAGGTCGTCGGCGATCCGGCGGTACGCCGCGGTGTTGACGTGACCGCCCTTCTTGGCGGCCGCGTCGGCCTTGGCGCGCTGCCGCTGCTCGTCCATCAGCGTGCGGAAGCCGACCTCGTCGACCACCAGCCCCTGCTCCTGGGCCATCTCCAGGGTCAGGTCGATCGGGAAGCCGTAGGTGTCGTGGAGGGCGAACGCCCGCTCACCGCTCAGCACCGTCTCGCCGGCGCTCTTCACGTCGGCGGCCGCCTGGTCGAAGATCGTGGTACCGGCGCGCAGCGTCTGGCGGAACGCGTCCTCCTCGGCGTACGCCACCGCCGAGATGCGCTCCCAGTCGCGTTGCAGGTCGGCGTACGTCTCCGACATCTTGTCGCGGCTGACGGGCAGCAGCTCGGGCAGCACGCGGTCCTCGGTGCCCAGCAGCCGCATCGAGCGGACCGCGCGCCGCAGCAGCCGCCGCAGGACGTAGCCTCGGCCCTCGTTGCCGGGGGTCACCCCGTCGCCGATCAGCATCAAAGAGCTGCGCACGTGGTCGGCGACGACCCGGAAGCGGACGTCGTCGTCGTGGTCGGCGCCGTACCGACGCGAGGTGAGCTGTTCCGCGCGCTCGATCACCGGGTACATCACATCGATCTCATACATGTTGTCGACGCCCTGCAGCACGTAGGCCACCCGCTCCAGGCCCATGCCGGTGTCGATGTTCTTGCGCGGCAGGGGCCCGACGATGTCGAAGTCCTCCTTCGACCGCACCGCGCTCAGCTCGTCCTGCATGAACACGAGGTTCCAGATCTCGAGGTAGCGGTCCTCGAGCTTGGCCGGCATGGTGATGCGGTCCGTGGTCTCGAACTCGCCGTCGGGGCCGTGGTCGGGGCCGCGGTCGTAGAGGATCTCCGAGCACGGCCCGCCGGGGCCGGGCACGCCCATCGACCAGTAGTTCTCCTTCGGCCCGAGCTTGACGATCCGCTCGGTGGGCAGCCCGGTGACCTTCATCCACAGCTGCAGCGCCTCGTCGTCGCCGTGCAGGACCGACGGCCAGAGCCGGCTCTCCTCGAGTCCCCAGCCGCCATCCGCCTGAGGCCTGGTGACGAGATCCCAGGCGAGCTCGATCGCCCCCTCCTTGAAGTAGTCGCCGAACGAGAAGTTGCCGCACATCTCGAAGAACGTGCCGTGCCGGGTGGTCTTGCCGACGTCCTCGATGTCGGGCGTGCGGACGCACTTCTGCACGCTCACGGCGCGGGCGTACGGCGCGGTCTCCTGCCCCAGGAAGTAGGGCTTGAACGGCACCATGCCCGCGTTGACGAAGAGCAGGTTGGGATCATCGAGGATCAGCGGCGCCGAGGGTACGGCGGTGTGCGCGGCTCGCTCGAAGTGAGCCACGAATCGTCGCCGGATCTCAGCGGTGTCCATCAGTCCTGGCCTTCCTGTGCTCGCTCGTCGGTCTGGCCCGCCGCGACCAACGAGCCCCTGCCTCGAGGCGCGGTGGCCAGCTCGGGGATCCCATGAGGCACGAGCCCGAACCGCTCACGCAACTCGGTTTCGGCCTCGACCCGGCCCTGCGCCACCTCGTCGCGGAACAACCTGGCCCCCAGGGTGAGGGCGTGCCACCGGTCGCCGAGGCCCTCGGCGGTGAACGCCTCGGCCAGCCGGCGACCGCGGACCATCGCGTAGACCCCGGCGCCCGCCCCGGCGACGAACCAGACGCCCCGCCTCATGAGGCCTCCTCCGCCAGCATCGCGCGCTGGCGGGCATGGAGGTCACGCTGGGCGGCCTTGAGGTCGGCGCGACGCTGCTTGCGGGCGCGGCGTACCTCCTGCTTCATCTCGAACCGGATCCGGTTGCGGGTCGCCGGCGCGAGCCCGCGTCGTACGCCGTGGGCGAGGGAGGCCGCCTTGACCACCGTCTCGCGCAGCACGGTGTCGGCGAAGACGGCGCCGTCCACGCTCGGGGTCCGGGTCTCCTCGGACGGCTCGGTGCCGAGCCCGGTGATCACGAACTCGGCCGGCGTCACGATCGAGCTCTGCCCGACCCGGTCGAGGTCGTCGAGCCGCGCCCGCAGCTCGGCCATCTCCGCGCGGGCCTGCGACCGCTCGTGCGCCCACGCACGGCGAGCCCTGGTCGTCGTCAGCAGGAGGACCAGGCACAGCACAGCGAGGCCGCCCACGGCGAGCCACAGCGCGACGTCCCCGGTCATGGGTCCCTCCGGTGAGCTCGCAGCTCGCGCGCAGCGTCACCCAGGCCGAGCCCGTCCCGACCGACGCGCGCTCTCGCTTCGCTCACAGCCCCCGACCCTATCGTCCGCGCACCAGCCGCCGGATGCGCTCCCAGCGCTCCTTGACCGCCGCCTCGGCACCCAGCGACGTGGGCTGGTAGTACTCCGCATCGGCGACCACGTCGGGCGCGTACTGCTGCTCGGCGATGCCGTACGGCTCGTCATGGCTGTAGGTGTACGACGTGCCGTGGCCCAGGCGCTTCGACCCCTCGTAGTGGGCGTCGCGCAGATGGGGCGGCACCTGGCCGATCTTGCCGGCGCGCACGTCGGCGCTGGCGGCGTTGATCGCCCGGGTCACGGCGTTCGACTTGGGGGCGACGGCGAGTGCGATCACCGCCTGCGCCAGGTTGAGCCGTGCCTCGGGCAGCCCGATCAGCTGGACGGCCTGGGCCGCGGCCACCGCCGTGGGCAGTGCCGTGGGGTCGGCGAGCCCGATGTCCTCGCTCGCCAGGATGACCAGTCGACGGGCGATGAACCGCGGGTCCTCCCCCGCCTCGAGCATCCTGGCCAGGTAGTGCAGGGCTGCGTCGGCGTCGGAGCCCCGCAACGACTTGATGAAGGCCGAGATCACGTCGTAGTGCTGGTCGCCCTGGCGGTCGTAGCGCACCGCCGCACGGTCCACGGCCGTCTCGGCGGTCGCCAGGTCGATCGCGTTCCGTCCGGTGGACGTCGCGGCGCCGGCGGCCGCCTCCAGATACGTCAGGGAACGACGTGCATCGCCGCCGGCCAGCCGGACCAGGTGGTCGCGGGCATCGTCGTCGAGCGTCAGCGCACCGCCGAGACCCCGCTCGTCGCCGAGCGCCCGATCGATCACCTCGGCGATGTCCTCGTCGGTCAGCGAGTCGAGCTGCAGGAGCAGGCTGCGCGAGAGCAGGGGCGAGATCACCGAGAAGAAGGGGTTCTCCGTGGTGGCCGCCACGAGCGACACCCAGCGGTTCTCGACAGCGGGCAACAGCGCGTCCTGCTGAGCCTTGCTGAAGCGATGGACCTCGTCGACGAAGAGCACGGTCTCACGGCCGCGGCGCGTCAGGTCGGTGCGCGCCCGGTCGATGGCGGCCCGGACCTCCTTGACCCCGGCGGACACCGCCGAGACCTCCACGAAGGAGCGGTCGGTCTGCCCGCTCACGATGGCGGCGATGGTGGTCTTGCCGGTGCCGGGGGGTCCCCACAGCAGCACCGACATGGACTGGCGTCCCTCGATCAGCCGGCGCAGCGGCGAGCCGTCGGCCCGCAGCTGCGGCTGTCCCACCAGCTCGTCCAGCGTGCGCGGACGCATCCGCACGGCGAGCGGCGACGACGCGTGCGGGGTGGCCTGGAGCGCGCCCGACCCGGAATCGGGCCGCGGATCCGGCCGCAGGTCATCGGCGAAGAACAGCTCGTCCTGAGGAGCCGAGGCACGAGGCGTCTCGAAGGGCTCGTCCACGTGGTGCAGCGTAGGCGGTGTCCGGAGGAGGTGCCGAAGCGGAGATCAGCCCGAGGTGACGGTCTGGGTCTTCAGGTCGAACCAGGTGTCGGCGAAGCCCGGATGCTCGTGCAGGTCGCTGGTCGTGGGCGCGCCGGCGCTCGGGTTGCCCTGGTCGTCGACGCCGAGCATGCCGGCCGTGACGGGGCGCTCGGGCTGGTGGCCGTGCTCGCCGGCGAAGTGACAGGCGACCTTGTGCTTGCGGCCGATCTGCATGAGTGGCGGCTCCTGCTTGGCGCAGATCTCCTGTGCCATCCAGCAGCGGGTGCGGAACCGGCAGCCGCTCGGCGGGTTGATCGGCGAAGGCACGTCACCCTCGAGCCGGATGCGCTCGCGACGACCGCCGATCACGGCCTGCTTCACGTCGGGAGCTGCGGAGAGCAGGGCCTGGGTGTAGGGGTGGTGCGGGTGCTCGTAGATCGTCTCGCGGTCGCCGATCTCGACGACCTTGCCGAGGTACATCACGGCGACGTCGGGGCAGAAGTGCCGCACCACTGCCAGGTCGTGGGCGATGAACAGGAACGCGATGCCGAACTCGTCCTGCACGTCGCGGAGCAGGTTGACCACCTGCGCCTGGATGGAGACGTCGAGCGCCGAGACCGGCTCGTCGGCCACGAGCAGCTTCGGCTGGAGTGCCAGCGCCCGGGCGATGCCGATGCGCTGGCGCTGGCCGCCGGAGAACTCGCTCGGGTAGCGGTTGTAGTGCTCGGGGTTGAGCCCCACCACCTCGAGCAGCTCCTGGACCCGCGGCAGGACCTTCTTCTCCGGGACCATGTTGTGGACCCGCAGCGGCGTACCGACGATCGTGCCGACGGTGTGTCGCGGGTTCAGCGAGGAGTAGGGGTCCTGGAAGATCATCTGGATCTCGCTGCGGATCGGCATCATCTGCCGCCGCGAGAGACCTGAGATGTCGACCCCCTCGAAGTTGATCTCGCCCGAGGTCGGATCGTAGAGGCGGGTGATCAGGCGCCCCGTCGTGGTCTTCCCGCATCCGGACTCGCCCACCAGGCCGAGCGACTCGCCCTTCCGGAGGGAGAAGGACACGCCGTCGACAGCCTGCACGTGGGCCACGGTGCGGCGGATGACACCGCCGGACTTGACCGGGAAGTACTTCTTCAGGTCCTTGACCTCGAGCAAAGGGGCACCCGGGGCCGCTCCGGTCTTCTCCAGGGCATGCTCGACCTCTGCGCTGCTCACAATGCTCATCCTGCCCTCAAATGTCGTCGGGGTCGACTGTGGCCAGCTCCCCGACCAACTCGCCGGTTTTGGCGTCGATGAGGTCCGGCGCGATCTCAGGCAGGACCTCTTCGGTGTAGATCTCTCCGGGGTTGGCCAGGTGACAGCGCTTCACGTGGTGCTCCCCCCGCGCGCCCGGAAGGAGGTCCGGCAGCGTCGTCCGGCAGAGGTCGCCCGGCACCTTGTCGACGTGGGCACACCGGGGGTGGAACGCACAACCGGTCGGCGGGTTGAGCAGGCTCGGCGGGGTGCCGGGGATCGGCACGAGCCGTGCGGTGGCATCACCCGACACGTCGGCGACGCTGCCGAGCAGTCCCCAGGAGTAGGGCATCTCCGGGTGCGTCAGGATCTCGCGGGTGGCGCCGTACTCGACGGCTCGGCCCGCGTACATCACCATCGTCTGGTCGGCGAGCTCGGCGATGACGCCGAGGTCGTGGGTGATGATGATGACGGCCGAGTTGAACTCTCGCTGGAGCTCCTGCAGGAGGTCGAGGATCTGGGCCTGGACGGTCACGTCGAGCGCTGTGGTGGGCTCGTCCGCGATCAGCAGCTGGGGATCGTTGACCAGTGCCATCGCGATCATCGCACGCTGCCGCATGCCGCCGGAGAACTGGTGGGGGTAGTCGTCGACCCGGCTGCTGGCCTGGGGGATCCCGACCCGGTCGAGCATCTCGATCGCGCGCCTCTTCGCCTCGGACTTCGAGACCTTGTGGTGGATCCGGTACCCCTCGGAGATCTGCTCCCCGACGGAGTAGAAGGGGTGCAGGGCCGTCAGGGCGTCCTGGAAGATCATCGCGACGTCGTTGCCGCGGATCTTGCGCATCCGCTCGTCGGAGGCGCCGATGACCTCGAACCCGTCGACCCGGATCGAGCCGGACAGCCGCGTGTGCTTCGGGTCGTGCAGACCCAGCACCGCCATCGAGGAGACGGACTTGCCGGACCCCGACTCCCCCACGATGCCGAGCGTCTTGCCCCGCTCGACCGTGTAGGAGAGGTCGGTCACCGCCTGCACGAGACCGTCGTGCGTGGGGAACTTGACGGTGAGGTTCTCGACCACGAGGTACGGCGCGTCGGGGTCGGCGGATGCTCCGCTGCCGTCGGGTCGCTCGGCGAGGTCGGCGCTCATGCCACGGTCACCCGTGGGTCGAGGAAGCTGTAGAGGATGTCGACGAGCAGGTTGGCGAGCACGATCAGGATCGCAGCCACCAGGACGGTGGCGCTGATGACGTTGAGGTCGAGAGGCTGTTGGGTGATGGCCTGCAGGCCCCACTTGCCGATGCCGTCGATGCCGAAGATGAACTCGGTGAAGACCGTGCCGGCGAGGAGCGTGGCGAAGTCGATGCCGAAGATCGTGATCACCGGCACGATGGCTGCCCGCAGCGCGTGCTTGAACAGCACGCGGTTCGTGCGCAGGCCCTTGGCCTGGGCGGTGCGGATGTAGTCCTCGTTGAGGGTCTCCACCATCTGGCCGCGAGTGAACCTCGCATACTGCGTGCAGTTGGTCAGGCCGATCACCATCCAGGGCAGCATCATGTAGGTGACGGTCTTGAACGGGTTCTGGGTGATCGGATAGTAGTTCGTGTTCGGGAAGATGCTCAGCTGGAGCGACAGGTAGATCCACGCCGTGAGTGCCACGATGTAGTAGGGGATGGACGAGACCACGAGCGTCGCACCCACGAGTAGTCGGTCGGCCGCCGTCCCTCGCCAGCGCGCGGCCAGGGCGCCGAGGATGACACCCAGCGTCAGGTAGAGCGAGGCGCCACCGATGGCGAGGGTGAGCGTCGCGGGGTACTTCTGCTTCAGGTCGTTCCACACCGGCGCACCGGTCGTGATCGAGATGCCCAGGCAGGGCGCCGGGCAGTCGTAGAGCTTGCCGTCCTCGTAGACGTTCTTGCGCCCGGCGAAGATGCCCTTCGCCCAGATGCCGTAGTTGGTGACGAGGGGCTTGTCCAGGCCCATCTGCTTCTCGATGGAGACGAGGGTCTCGGGCTTGCAGGTGCCGTGCCCGAGCTTCTCGCAGTAGTTGCGGGCGGGCGCGTCACCGAGCCCTTTGAAGAACAGAACGAACACGAACATCGAGGTCAAGACGACCACGAGGAGTGCTGTGAGCAGCCGGCGAACGATGAATCCCGTCATCTCTGCTTCCTAGCGCTGGTGGTGGGTGGTGGGGTACGGCTTGCGC
>JBAUWD010000397.1:0-1652 GCA_049583575.1 Nocardioides sp. | reverse complement strand
CTCGAGCATGAGGTCGCGCGGGATCTGCTCGCCGTCCTCGTAGCCGTACGACGCGGCGATGGCGTGGCTGGCGGTCGCGAGCGCCGTGGTGCCGGGGGTCTGCGCCACGACCCGCGCACTGGCGACGTCCCAGACGTTGACGAGCTTCAGCAGGGCGGGGTCACGGTGGAGGGCGAGGAGGGCGCTCGCACGCTGGGCTGGGTGGCACATGGCCCGAGCCTGCCAGACCGCGCGGACAGCGCCGTGGTCACTCCCAGAAGACCCGATCCACCACCAGGCGCGCGCGCCGGGTGGTGCGCAGGTAGTCGTTGACCATCTCGTCGGAGCGCCCGGGACCATAGCCCAGGATGCTCGCCACCGCCGCCTTCTCGCGGGCGTCGCGCGGCAGCTGGTCGCCGCTCTTGCCGGTCACCAGCGTGATCGCGTTGCGAAGCCGGCTCACCGAGCGCCAGGCGCGCTCGAGGGAGTCGGCGTCCGCGGCGTCGAGCAGCCCGGCGTCGCGGGCCCCCTCCAGCGCGGTCAGGGTGCGCGGGCTGCGCAGCGACGCGACCTGACCGGCGTACCGCAGCTGCAGCAGCTGGACCGTCCACTCGATGTCGGCCAGGCCACCGCGCCCGAGCTTGAGGTGGGTGTGCGGGTCGGCGCCGCGTGGCAGCCGCTCGCGGTCGACTCGCGCCTTGATCCGTCGTACCTCCACCACGTCGGCGTCGGTGATGCCGCCGGCCGGGTAGCGCAACGGGTCGACGAGTGCGGTGAACCGCTCGCGCACTCCGGGGTCGCCGACGGCCGCGTCGGCCCGGAGCAGGGCCTGTGCCTCCCAGACCTTGGACCACTTCGCGTAGTAGGCGGCGTACGACGCGAGCGTGCGCACCAGCGGACCCTGCTTGCCCTCGGGACGCAGGTCGGCGTCGACGACCAGCGCCGGGTCGCTCCCCGGCGCGAGCAGGAGGGAGCGCACCTCGTTGGCCACGGCGTGGGCGTACGACGAGGAGTCGCCGTCGGCGTCGTCGTCGGGCACGTGCACGAACATCACGTCCGCGTCGCTGCCGTAGGACAGCTCGAACCCGCCGTACCGGCCCATCGCGACGATCGCCATCCGGGTCGGCGCCCGGTCGAGCCCCCGCTGCCCACGCACCGAGCGCCCCGCGACCTCGAGGGTGGCCTCGAGGGTCGCGTCGGTGAGGCGGGACAGGGCCGCGCCGACGGTGGCCACCTCGGTCTCCGCGAAGAGCTCGCCGACCGCGATCCGGAACAGCTCGCGGCGCCGGAGCGCGCGGATGGAGGTGACCGCCTCCTCGGCATCGGTCTGACGCTCGGCCGTCGCGCGCATCTGCGCGACCAGCGTCTCGGAGCTCCGCGGCGCCAGGTCCTCGCCGAGCATCCGGACGCCGTCGGGCTCACGCTCCAGCAGGTCGGTGGCGTAGCGCGAGGTCGCGAGCAGCCGGGCCAGCCGTTCGGCGACCTGTCCCTCGTCGCGCAGCGTCTTCAGGTACCAGTGGGTCGAGCCGAGGCTCTCGCTGATCCGGCGGAAGCCGAACAGACCGGCATCGGGGTCGGGGGCGTCCGCGAACCACTCGAGCATCGCCGGCAGGAGGGCGCGCTGGATCGCGGCGGTCCGGCTGACGCCGCTGGTCAGGGCCTCCAGGTGCCGG
>JBAUWD010000396.1:0-3624 GCA_049583575.1 Nocardioides sp. | reverse complement strand
TGTGTGAGATGGCGCGGAACCGGTCGGAGTACCACTCGGGGCGAACCGGTTGACCGATGGCGTCCACCACGACGAGACCTGTCTCGGTGTAGGCGGTTCCGGCGCGCAGTCGGTCGGCCGCCTGCTGCGCCGACAGCGTGCGGAGCAGGGCCGTGGTCCCGGGCCAGATGACCTCGTACGGAATAGCACGACGTCGAGCGGCACTCTTTGGGTCGTCGACGTGGTCGTGACGGTCGCGGTTGTCCAACGCTACGCGGCCCTGACTGATCCGCACGATCCCCTCCGCCATGTTCACGTCGGACCACCGCAGCCCGAGCACATCGGCTCTTGTGAGGCCGCAGCAGGTCAGGCGCCAAGCGGCTGCGAGCGGGTCTTCGTCAGCGCAGGCCACGAAGGTCTGCAACTCGGCGGGCTGCCAGTGCTGCAGGTCGGTCCCGACAACCTGTCGGACGCGCGGACGACGAGCGAGCCGTGCGACGTTGTGGTGCACCGTCCCCTCCCGAATCGCCATGTCCAGTGCCTGCCCCAAGGCGATCAGGGCGCCCTTGACGGTGCGCGGACTGAGCCCCTGGCCCCGGACTCCACCCTCTCGTTCCAGCCACGCCACGAGCTTCTCCACGTCGCGGTAGGTGAGGTCCTGGACCTTGCGCTGACCAAGGTGGCGCAGGACGGGGGCGAGGTGGTGCCGGTAGCCCTCCAAGGTGACAGCTCGGATATCGCGTCGGGATTCGAGCCACCGCGCGCTCAGCCCGTCGAGGGTCTCGGCGTTCGGGGGCGTGTAGGTCCCAGTGGCGATCCCGGCCCGGGTGGCAGTCACGAAGTCTCGGGCCGCCGCGAGGGTGCGGAGTGTCCGGGTGACCTGCTGGCGCGGGGCGCCGACTGGGGCAACGTCGATCACCACCCGGTACCTGTGGCCGCTGCGTGTGCTCACGAGCCGGATCGGCTCACCCTTCCTCGGTTGGGTGACTCTCATCTGTCTTCCTTTCGTTGAGCTGGATGACCTAGTCGGCGTTTCGCCGCTGCTTGGGGAGGTCGTGGTACTCGCGGGCGATCTCGATGAGTTGCTCAGCCCGGCGGATGCCCACCCCGTAGGCGTCAGCGAGTGACGCTTGAATCGGGCGAAGCTGTGCCGCTGCCGTGCGTACGATGTCGGCGATGGGCGCCGACCAATCAGTCATCTCTCGGACATACTCGTTGGGATCGGCGCGGAACCTGTGTGCCCGCGGGTCGGGGCGACGGGGGAGAGGACGATCCACGAGCAGCTCCCACAGGTCGAGGGGCTCGTCCCGAGGGTTCCCATCTGGCCCGAGGTTGTGGAACCGCGCCGCTATCCCAGCGAGTCGGCGCAAGGGGAAGGTGCTGAGACGCTGGTGGTCTAGGGCGACAATCGCTGGGTCAACGTCGGCACGTGCTGGCGCGTAGCCGAGTTCGGTGATGCGGGCCTGCCCGTCGATCACGTGCACCACGACCGTCCACATCACATCGGGGTAGTCGGGTAGGGCGAGCCTCAGCCGTCCAGTGCCGTCGTCCTCGATCCACAGTGGGGCCTTGTCGGGCGAGAGGCTCATGTGGACACTCTACAGAAAGACTACGGACTTCCCCTATCGGTTTCCGCAGTGAGACGCGGTGAAGTAGGGGCATGCCAGGACACGCAGGGACACCCGCACGGACGAAGCCCGCCACTCTCGCGGACGTCCGTGAGCTCGGGACCATTCCGGTGTGGCACTCGACTCAGCCTGATGCCGCGGATGTGCTGGGGATCAGCCGGAACCTCGCCTACCGCATGGCCAACCGGGGCGACCTACCGACGATCCGTCTCGGCTCCAGAATTGTGGTGCCTGTCCCTGCCCTACTCGCGATGCTTGGGGAGCGGGTGTGAGCTACCCCGGAGCGACATGGGCCCGCCACTACCAGGAGGAGTGGCACACGCGGTCCGGTGACAACCGACTGCCCAAGTGGCTGCGCGTGGCCTGCCTTGCCTACGGAGCACACGACAACAACGGTCACGCGGTCTTCCGGCGAGGCGAGGTGGCCCTTGTTCTCGGCAAACCACCCGAGCACGGTCGAGGCCCGGTCCCGCTCGACCGGCGCCGCGTGCACGAGGTGATTCGCCTGGCTGTGGAGTACGAGTGGCTCATGCCTGGCTCGACGGCGCGGTGCTTGATCGTGCCTTCGCGCGCGATCAAGAAAGGGGCGTACGACGCTCCACTGGCGCCCTGCCCGATCCACGGAGTCCTCGGGGTATGAAGGAGGACGCGTCCTGTCCCAGGCGGGACATCTGGTCCGGAACGTCTGCGCCAAAACAGGACGATGTCGACGATTGTCCTGCCTTAGACCGGACGTATGAGCCGATCATCCTCTTGATCTGTTCTCACCCTGATGGTCCCCAGCCCACGGCTACGTCAACCGGTGTCCGCCGGGTCCCGAGTGGCACCGGCGAGGGGACAGTCGACGGTGTGGAGGCGTGACATGGATACCGATGTGATGGCACGACCTCCGACTCCCGTACGGAGAGTCCGCGCAACCAGTCTCGCCCGAGCAGACCGCGCGTGGTCGGCGCGGATCGCCGGCGCGACCTGGCGTGAGGCAGCGGAGACGTCGGGCTACAGCAGCCCAGAGAACGCGATGAAGGCCGTCCGCAACGTGTACGGCAGGCTCCCTCAGATCGAGCGCGACGAGCTGCGTCGGCTCTGGCGCGACCGGCTAGAGGTGGCGTGGCGTCAGGTGGCGATGGACATGTCCCAGCAGCGACCGGGCGCGGTCACCGCAGCAGTCCGCGTGGCGCAGGCAGCGTTCCGGCTAGACGGACTCGCGGAGGCGACCCAGGTCGATGTGTCGGTCACTCAGACGTTTGAGTTGCTGGTCCGGGAGCTTGTAGCCCACGACCTCTGATATCCCGAGCGAGAGGAGGCGGCCCGTGGCGTTCGGTGAGTGGGGCGACCCCGAGACGGTGGAGGTGATGCGGTTCATTCATCGGGTCGAGCACCTGCGCTGGCGAAAGGGCCTTGGAGTGCTCCCGGAGGGGGGATGGGTCGCGGAGTGCTGGATGCCGTACACGGCACCCGAGTGGGCCGTGCACTTGGCCGAGTCAGGGGCACCTGGCACTCGCTGGTGCCCGGCGATCACCCCTGAGTTGCTGTCGAAGTGTGAAGACTGCTGAGGGGGTGTCCGGCACCTGTCCTGTCGCGATGGTCCCGGATGGCATCAGCGAGTGGTAGTTGGCCCGCCCAGCCTCAACGTCGAATCCGCCGCGACACGCATGTGGTGGAGGCTCCGAGCCGTCGTCCGGGGTTCTCGAAGCCTTGGCGCCATCGTGCGCGGCTCCGCGGCCGGGCCACACGGACTGGTCCTACTTGGGTAGTACGCCCTGTGGCGGCGCGTCGGGCCCTTCGATAAGTGTGGGCTCACCCAGACTCGATCCGTGCTCGGACTCCTCCTGCCCTCCCACCACTGGTTGTGGAACGACCTCTTGCCCTGGTTGGAGCCCGCCTCCACGGCTGTTGGGGTCTGTGCGGCCATCGTGGCCGCCATCTACGCCGCACGGGTGTACCGCAGGGAGTCCGATCGAGACCAACGTTGGGAGGACCGCGAGCGTCGAGCCCAAGCCGCGCTGGTGTCGTCCTG
>JBAUWD010000395.1:0-9583 GCA_049583575.1 Nocardioides sp. | reverse complement strand
CCGTCCGCAGCCCCGAGGACCCACGACACCGTCGTGCCCGGCACTGTGCCGAGGCCGGTGGTCACCGCGAAGCGCACCGGCCGGTCGGTGGAGTTCCGATGGTGGGCGGCCGACCAGCCGGAGGCCGGGGACTCGTTCCAGTGGCGCCTCCCGCGCCGCGGCGGCACCCACCTGACGACGGGACACTCGGTGACCGTCCGGTCGCGCGGTCGGGTCTGTCTGCAGGTCCCGCTGGCCCGCCCCGGCCTCCCCCCGTCGACGTACGCCGGCGCCTGCGCGTGACCCTGCTCCTTGCGGGTCGTCCGCCTGGCTGGTCCCTCTCGTGGCCGCTCAGGCGGACGACCCGGAGGTCCGGCGGGAGGCGACGCTCGCGACCGTGGTGACGGCCAGCGTGCCCACGATGACCAGCAGCGAGACCCAGATCGGGATTTCGGGGGCCCACGAGACGCGCTCGCCACCGTTGACGAACGGCAGCGTGTTCTCGTGCAGCGCGTGGAGCACGAGCTTCGCGCCGATGAAGAGCAGCAGGAACGCCAGGCCGTAGGAGAGGTAGACGAGGCGCGTGAGCAGGCCGCCGATCAGGAAGTAGAGCTGGCGCAGCCCCATCAGCGCGAAGATGTTCGCGGTCAGCACCAGGTAGGCCTCGCTGGTCAGCCCGTAGATGGCCGGGATCGAGTCGAGTGCGAAGAGCACATCGGTGACACCGAGGGTGAGGACGACGACGAACATCGGCGTGAACAGACGCGTCCCGTCCGTGCGGACCGTCAGCCGGGCGCCGTTCCAGGCGTCGCTGAAGCGCAGGCGGCGTCGTGTCCATGCCACCAGCCGGGGCTCGTCGTACCCGCCCTCCCCCTGGCCGCTCTCGCGCGCCAGGTTGACCGCGGTGACGACCAGGAACGCTCCGAAGATGTAGAACACCCAGCTGAACTCGTGGATCGCGGCGGCCCCCACACCGATGAAGACCCCGCGCAGCACGAGCGCGAGCACGATCCCGACCAGGAGCGCCGACTGCTGCAGCTCACGGGGAACGGCGAGCCTGCCCATGATCACGATGAAGATGAACAGGTTGTCGACCGAGAGCGCGTACTCGGTGAGCCAGCCGGCGAAGAACTCCCCGCCGTACCGGGCACCGGAGGACAGCAGGACGCCGACCCCGAAGGCGACCGCGAGCGCGACGTAGAGGGTCAGGGCGGCGGACGTCTCCTTGGTGCTCGGCTCGTGGGGGCGACGCCCGATCACGAGCACGTCGAACAGCAGGATCGCGGACGTCACGAGGATGGTGGCCCACCAGACCAGGGGCGTCACGTGCATACGGCGAACCTATCCAGCGCCCCCGCCGACCTCAGGTGCCGCCGTAGGGAACGCCCAACGCGGTCAGCCGCTCCGCGCCGCCGTCGATCGCCGTCAGCACCCACGGCCCGTCGGGCGTCAGCGTGAAGGTGTGCTCGAAGTGTGCCGCGCGCGACCCGTCGGCGGTGACGACGGTCCACTCGTCGTCGAGCACCACGGTCTCCTGGGTGCCGAGGGTGACCATCGGCTCGACGGCGAGCGCCAGACCGGGCACGAGCCTGGGGCCGCGACCCGGGCGACCGACGTTGGGCACGTTGGGCGGCATGTGCATGGCGCTGCCGATGCCGTGCCCGACGTAGTCCTCGAGGATGCCGTAGTCGCCGTGGGACCGGATCGAGGCCTCGACCGCGTGGGAGATGTCGGTGACCCGGCCCCCGAGACGGGCGGCCGCGATGCCGGCCCACAACGACTCCTCGGTGACCCGCATCAGCTCGAGCACGTCGCCCGCCACGTCGCCGATCGCGACGGTGATCGCCGCGTCGCCGTGCCAGCCCTCGACGATCGCGCCACAGTCGATCGAGATCACGTCTCCCTCGACCAGCGTCCGCGAGCCGGGGATGCCGTGCACGACCTCCTCGTTGACCGATGCGCAGATGGTGGCCGGGAAGGGGGGGTGGCCGTAGCCCTGGAACGAGGGGATGCCGTCGTGGGACCGGATGTGCTCCTCGGCGAGCGCGTCCAGCTCGCCGGTGGTGACCCCCGGCAGGCAGGCGTCCCGCAGCAGCTCGAGCGTCTCGCCGACCAGCAGGCCGGCCCGGCGCATCAGGTCGATCTGGGCCGGGGTCTTGATCTCCAGGCCGCGGTCGAGGAAGCCCATGTCAGCGGGTGCGGCCGGCTCAGGACTGGGGTACGACGTCGAGCGCGGCGAAGATCCTCTTCGTCACGTCGTCGACCTCGCCCATGCCGTTGATCTCGTGCACGATCCCGCGCTGGCGGTAGACGCCGATCAGCGGCTGGGTCTGCTCGCCGTACACCTCCTGGCGCCGGCGGATCACGTCTTCGGTGTCGTCGGTCCGCCCCTCGGTGGCGGCTCGCTGGAGCAGGCGCCCGACCACCTCCTCGGCGTCGACCGTGAGGACGACGACCGCGTCGAGCCGGTGGCCCGTGAACGCGATCATCCCGTCGAGCTCCTCGACCTGGGCCAGCGTCCGGGGATAGCCGTCGAGCAGGAAGCCGGGTCTTGCGTCGGGCTCGTCGATGCGCGCCCGCACCATCAGGTTGGTGACCTCGTCGGGGACGTACTCGCCGGCGTCCATGTACTCCTGGGCCTTCCTGCCCAGCTCGGTGCCCCGGGTCACGTTCGCCCGGAAGATGTCACCGGTGGAGATGGCGGGGATGCCGAAGTGCTCGGCGACCACCTTGGCCTGGGTACCCTTCCCGGCCCCCGGTGGCCCCATCAGAATCAATCGCACTAGCGCAGGAACCCTTCGTAGTTGCGCTGCTGCAGCTGGCTCTCGATCTGCTTCACCGTGTCGAGTGCGACGCCGACCATGATCAGGATGGACGTGCCGCCGAAGGGGAAGTTCTGGTCGGCGCCGATCAGCACGAAGGCGATCAGCGGGATCAGGGCGATCAGACCGAGGTACAGCGCGCCTGGCAGCGTGATGCGGGACAGGACGTAGGACAGGTAGTCCTCGGTCGGCTTGCCCGCCCGGATCCCGGGGATGAAGCCGCCGTACTTCTTCATGTTGTCCGCCACCTCTTCGGGGTTGAAGGTGATCGACACATAGAAGTAGGTGAAGAACACGATGAGCAGGAAGAACGAGAGCATGTAGAGCGGGTGGTCCCCGCGGACCAGGTATCTCTGGATCCACACCGACCAGCCGGTGCTGCTGCCGTTGAACTGCGAGGCCATCGCCGGCAGGTACAGCAGCGACGACGCGAAGATCACGGGGATGACGCCGGCCTGGTTGACCTTGATCGGGATGTACGTCGACGAGCCGCCGAACATCTTGCGACCGACCATCCGTCGGGCGTACTGCACGGGGATCCGGCGCTGGGCCTGCTCGATGAAGATGACGGCGGCGATGATCACCAGCCCGATCGCGACCACGACCGCGAAGACCCACCAGCCCTTGGACTTGCCCACCGACCACAGCGAGCTGGGGAAGCGTGCGACCACCTGGGTGAAGATCAGGATCGACATGCCGTTGCCGATGCCGCGGTCGGTGATCAGCTCGCCGAGCCACATGATCACCGCGGTGCCGGCCGTCATCGTGATCACCATGACCAGGAAGGTCTTGGTGGAGTTGTCGTAGAGCAGCGGGTACCTCGTGTTGTCGCAGCCGTTCAGCAGGTTGCCGGACCGGGCGAGGGCGACGATGCCGGTGGCCTGGAGGAGCGCGAGCCCGAGCGTGAGGTAGCGGGTGTACTGGGTGATCTTGGTCTGGCCGGCCTGGCCCTCCTTCTTCAGCGCCTCGAGCCGCGGGATGACCACGACGAGCAGCTGCAGGATGATGCTGGCGGTGATGTAGGGCATGATCCCCAGCGCGAAGATCGTCAGCTGCAGCAGCGCGCCGCCGGAGAACAGGTTGATCAGGTTGAAGGCGCCGCCGGTGGCGCCCTTGATGCACTGGTGGACGTGCGAGACGTTGACGCCCGGAGCGGGGATCTGCGAACCGAGCCGGAAGAGCGCGATGATCATCAGGACGAACAACAGCTTGCGCCGCAGGTCCGGGGTGCGGAACGCGTTGACGTAGGCGCCTAGCACTGCATCCTCTTTCTTGGTCTCGCTCTCATGCGTCGACCGGTTGCTGACCCCGCCCGAGCGGCGACATCCGGCCCTCGTCCACCGTCCGCAGAGGCCGCCGGAAGCCTAACAGGCAGCCCACGGGGGGACAGGGGCGCGGAAGGCGCGGACCCACGGGCCTCAGCCCGCCCGGCCCGCGCCCGGCGCGGTGGTCTCAGACGACGGTGGTGGATCCGCCGGCCGCCTCGATCTTGTCCTTGGCCGACGCGGAGAACGCCTGGGCGCTCACCTGACAGGCCACCGAGAGGTCGCCCTGGCCGAGCACCTTGACCGGCTGGCCCTTGCGGACCGCGCCCTTGGCCACGAGGTCGTCGACGGAGACCGTCCCGCCCTCGGGGAAGAGCTCGCCGAGCTTGTCGAGGTTCACGACCTGGAACTCGACCTTGAACGGGTTGCGGAAGCCCTTCAGCTTCGGCAGCCGCATGTGCAGGGGCATCTGGCCGCCCTCGAACGACACGGGCACCTGGTAGCGGGCCTTCGTGCCCTTGGTGCCTCGCCCGGCGGTCTTGCCCTTGGAGCCCTCACCACGGCCGACGCGGGTCTTGGGGGTCTTGGCCCCGGGCGCCGGGCGCAGGTGGTGCAGCTTCAACGTCATGACTTACTCGACCTCCTCGACCGTCACCAGGTGACGGACGGTGTGGACCATGCCACGGATCTCGGGACGGTCCTCCTTCACGACCACGTCGCCGATCCGCTTCAGACCGAGCGAGCGCAGCGTCTCGCGCTGGTTGAGCTTGGAGCCGATGGAGCTCTTCAGCTGCTTGACCTTCAGCTGTGCCATCAGCGGGCCACCTCCGCCACGCCCTCGGCCTGGGCCCGGAGCAGGGCGGCCGGAGCGACCTGCTCGACCGGAAGACCCCGGCGCGAGGCCACCGCCTGGGGCTGCTCGAGCAGCTGCAGCGCGGCGACCGTCGCGTGCACGATGTTGATCTGGTTGGACGAGCCGAGCGACTTGCTCAGCACGTCGTGGATGCCCGCGCACTCGAGTACGGCGCGCACCGGGCCGCCGGCGATCACCCCGGTACCGGGGGCGGCCGGACGCAGCATGACCACGCCCGCGGCCCTCTCGCCCTGGACGGGGTGCGGGATCGTGCCCTGGACGCGGGGCACCCGGAAGAACGACTTCTTGGCCTCCTCGACGCCCTTGGCGATCGCCGCCGGCACCTCCTTGGCCTTGCCGTAGCCGACGCCGACCATGCCGTCGCCGTCGCCGACCACCACGAGGGCGGTGAAGCTGAAGCGACGGCCGCCCTGGACGACCTTCGCGACCCGGTTGATCGCGACGACGCGCTCGACGTACGCGCTCTTCTCGGCGCCACCGCCGCGACGGTCGTCGCGGCCGCGGCCCTGACGATCGCCGCCGCTGCGCTGTCCGCGCTGGGCTCCGCTCATGAGATCTCCTCTTTCCTTGGAAGTCCGCTGTGCTCGCGTCGTGACATCAGAAGTCCAGGCCGCCCTCGCGGGCGGCGTCGGCGAGGGCCGCGACGCGGCCGTGGTACTGGTGACCGGCGCGGTCGAACACCACGGACTCGATGCCCTGGGTCTTGGCACGAGCAGCGACCCGCTCGCCGACCAGCTTGGCCTTGGCGGTCTTGTCACCCTCGACGGCGCGCAGGTCGGCCTCCATGGTCGAGGCGGAGACCAGCGTCCGTCCCACGAGGTCGTCGACCACCTGCACGCTGATGTGCTTGGACGACCGGGTGACCACGAGGCGCGGGCGCTCCGCGGTGCCGGACAGCTTCTTGCGGCCCCGCAGCTGACGCTGGAGGCGGGACTTGGTGCGCGCCGCGGTGTGCTTGTTCTTGGACAGTGAGATCGCCATGGTCACTTACCAGCCTTTCCGACCTTGCGGCGGATGTGCTCGCCGGCGTAGCGCACGCCCTTGCCCTTGTAGGGCTCGGGCTTGCGGAGCTTGCGGATCTTCGCGGCGGTCTCGCCGACCAGCTGCTTGTCGATGCCCTGGACACCGAGCCGGGTCGGGCCCTCCACCGCGAAGGTGATGCCCTCGGGGGCGTTGAAGGTGATGGGGTGGCTGTAGCCGAGCTGGAACTCCAGCTGGGTGGGTCCCTTGGACAGGACGCGGTAGCCGACGCCCACGATCTCGAGCCGCTTCTCGTAGCCCTCGGTGACACCGACGACCATGTTGTTGACCAGGGTGCGGGTCAGGCCGTGGCGGGCCCGGCTGTCCCGCTCGTCGTCGGGACGGGTGACGGTCAGCACGCCGCCCTCGCCCTTCTCGACGGTGATGGGCGAGACCACCGTGTGGCTCAGGGTGCCCTTGGGGCCCTTGACCGTCACGTGCGGTCCGTCGATCGACACCTCGACACCCGAGGGCACGACGACGGGCATGCGTCCGATGCGCGACATCTCAGTTCTCCTTCGCGGGCTCTCGGGGTTACCAGACGTAGGCGAGGACTTCCCCACCTACGCCCTTCTGGTTGGCCTGACGGTCCGTCAGCAGGCCCTGGCTGGTCGAGATGATGGCCACGCCCAGACCGCCGAGCACCTTGGGCAGGCCGGTGCTCTTCGCGTAGACGCGCAGGCCGGGCTTGCTGATGCGGCGTACGCCGGCGATGGAACGCTCGCGCTGGCGGCCGTACTTGAGGGTGATCGTGAGGGTCTTGCCCACTCCGCCGTCGGGCGCGTCGGCCACGTCGTAGGAGGTGATGTAGCCCTCGGCCCTGAGGATCTCGGCCAGGCCGGCCTTCAGCTTGCTGTAGGGCATCGTCACCGAGTCGTGGTACGCCTGGTTGGCATTGCGCAGACGGGTCAGCATGTCTGCGATCGGGTCGGTCATCGTCATGGTGGTGTCGTTCTCTCTCGTTGTGGTTTCCGGAGCCTGCTCGGCCCGGACCTTCAGCGGTGGTTCGTTCTCTCGGTGGTCCGGCTCACCAGCTGGACTTGGTCACGCCCGGCAGCTCACCGCGGTGGGCCATCTCGCGCAGGCAGATGCGGCACAGGCCGAACTTGCGGTAGACGGCCTTCGGGCGGCCGCAGCGCTGGCAGCGCGTGTAGCCGCGTACGGCGAACTTGGGCTTGCGGGCGGCCTTCACCCTCAGTGCGGTCTTCGCCATCGTCAGTTCTCCTTGAACGGGAAGCCGAGCTGCTTCAGCAGCGCGCGACCCTGCTCGTCGTTGGTCGCCGTGGTCACGACCGTGATGTCCATCCCTCGCGGACGGTCGACGCGGTCCTGGTTGATCTCGTGGAACATGACCTGCTCGGTCAGCCCGAAGGTGTAGTTGCCGTTGCCGTCGAACTGCGCCGGCGACAGACCGCGGAAGTCGCGGATGCGGGGCAGCGCCAGGGAGAGCAGCCGGTCGAGGAACTCCCACATCCGGTCGCCGCGCAGGGTCACGTGCGCGCCGATCGGCATGCCCTCGCGCAGCTTGAACTGGGCGATGGACTTGCGGGCCCTGGTCACCATCGGCTTCTGGCCCGTGATGGCGGTGAGGTCCTTGATGGCACCCTCGATCAGCTTGGAGTCGCGAGCCGCCTCGCCGACGCCCATGTTGACCACGATCTTGGTCAGCCCGGGCACCTGCATGATGTTGGCGATCTCGAACTCGCTCCTGAGCGCGGGCAGGATCTCCTCGCGGTAGCGGGTCTTCAGCCGCGGGGTGACCTTCTCCTCGGTCGCCGCCGGGGTCGTCTCGGGGGTCTCCGTCACGGTGTCGCTCATGTCAGATCTCCTTCCCGGTGCGGCGCGAGATGCGGACGCTGCGCGTGCCGGAGTACGTCGAGCCGTCGGGCCGGCGCTTGAGCACCTCTTCGCGCCGGAAGCCGACCCGGGTCACGCCGTCGCCCTCGACCAGCATCACGTTGGACACGTGGATCGGGGCCTCGGTCGTGATGATCCCGCCGGTGGTGCCGGCGCGACCGCCCTGGTTGATGACCTTGGTGTGCTTCTTGACCCGGTTCACGCCCTCGACGACGACCCGCTGCTCCTCGCGGAGCACCTGGATCACCTTGCCCTCGGCGCCCTTGTCCTTGCCGGCGATCACCTTCACGGTGTCGCCCTTCTTGATCTTCATCGCGTGCTTCCCCATCTCAGAGCACCTCGGGTGCGAGCGAGATGATCTTCATGAACCTCTTGTCCCGCAGCTCGCGGCCCACCGGGCCGAAGATGCGCGTGCCGCGCGGCTCGCCGTCCGGCCGCAGGATGACCGCGGCGTTCTCGTCGAACTTGATGTAGGACCCGTCGGGACGGCGGCGCTCCTTGGCGGTGCGCACGATCACGGCCTTGACGAC
Source organism: Nocardioides sp. (assembly GCA_049583575.1). GTDB lineage: Bacteria > Actinomycetota > Actinomycetes > Propionibacteriales > Nocardioidaceae > Nocardioides. Next base: position 1,236 of record JBAUWD010000395.1, on the reverse strand, counting down.
GTCGCCCTTCTTGACGCCGCCGCCGGGGATCGCGTCCTTGACCGTGCACACGATGACGTCACCGATGCCGGCGTAGCGACGGCCGGAGCCGCCCAGCACCCGGATGCAGAGGACCTCCTTGGCGCCGGTGTTGTCGGCGACCTTCAGCCTCGACTCCTGCTGGATCACTTCGCACGCTCCACTACCTGCACGACGCGCCAGCGCTTGGTGGCCGACAGTGGGCGCGTCTCCATGATCTGCACGCGGTCGCCGATGCCGCAGTCGTTCGTCTCGTCGTGGGCCTTGAGGCGCGACGTACGGCGCATGACCTTGCCGTAGAGCGCGTGCTTCACACGGTCCTCGACCTCGACCACGATGGTCTTGTCCATCTTGTCGCTGACGACCAGGCCCTCACGGACCTTGCGTGCGTTGCGCGATGCACCCTTGTCGGCGTCGGGATGCGGGGTGGTTGTCTCCTGCTCGCTCATGCGCCAGCGCCCTCCTTCTCGGTGTCGTCGTTCGCACCCGGGGCGGACCGGATGCCGAGCTCGCGCTCACGCACCACGGTGTAGATCCGGGCGATGTCCTTCTTGACCATGCGGAGCCGGCCGTGGCTCTCCAGCTGGCCGGTGGCTGCCTGGAAGCGGAGGTTGAACAGCTCCTCCTTGGACTCGCGGAGGCGGGCCTCGAGGTCGGTGTCGTTCATCTCGTCCAGCTCATGGGCCTGGAGTGCGCCGGCCATCAGAACTCACCTGCTTCACGGGAGATGAATCGGGTCTTCAGGGGGAGCTTGTGCTGCGCGCGGCGCATGGCCTCACGAGCGATCGTCTCGTCGACGCCGGACAGCTCGAAGAGCACGCGTCCGGGCTTGACGTTGGCGATGTACCACTCCGGGGAGCCCTTGCCGGAACCCATCCGGGTCTCGGCGGGCTTCTTGGTCAGCGGGCGGTCGGGGTAGATGTTGATCCACACCTTGCCGCCGCGCTTGATGTGGCGGGTCATCGCGATCCGGGCCGACTCGATCTGCCGGTTGGTCACGTAGGACCCCTCGAGCGCCTGGATGCCGAACTCACCGAACGCCAGCCGGGTGCCACCCTTGGCAGCCCCACTGCGGGTGGGGTGGTGCTGCTTGCGGTGCTTGAAGCGACGGGGCATCAACACGCGTCAGCCCTCCGTTCCACTGGTGGTGTCGGTCTGGGCCGGCGCCGCGGGAGCGGCCTCGGCCGGAGCGGAGTCGCGGTCGGCGCGGGTCGGACG
>JBAUWD010000394.1:0-12951 GCA_049583575.1 Nocardioides sp. | reverse complement strand
GCGTCAGGCGTCGCCACCCTCCTGCTTGACGCCGGCCACCGCGGTGGGGTCGTCGATCCGGTAGTGGTCGAGGGCCTTCTGGACCGAGTCGCGCCCGATCCGCCCCTCGTCGGCGAGGGCCGCGAGGGCCTGGCACACGACGGACTCGGCGTCGATCTTGAAGAACCGGCGGGCGGCCGGGCGGGTGTCGGCGAAGCCGAAGCCGTCGGCCCCGAGCGCGTGGAAGCTCTGCGGGACCCAGCGCGCCAGCTGCTGGGGCACGGCCCGCATGTAGTCGCTGACCGCGACGACCGGCCCGAAGGCGCCGTCCAGCTTCGCGGTCACGTAGGGACGGCGAGGCTCCTCGAGCGGATGCATGAGGTTCCACTCCTCGGTCGCCAGCGCCTCGCGGGACAGCTCGTTCCACGACGTCACCGACCAGAGGTCGGCCGCCACGCCCCAGTCATCGGCGAGCAGCTGCTGAGCCCGCTGGATCCACGGCAGCCCCACGCCGCTCGCGAACAGCTGGACCCGAGGAGCGTCACCCGCGAGACCGGCCGGCGGGTCGGCCAGGTGGTAGATGCCACGCAGCAGGCCCTCGACGTCGAGGTCCTCGGGCTCGGCCGGCTGCGACAGCGGCTCGTTGTAGACGGTGAGGTAGTAGAGGACGTCCTCGCCATTCGGGTGGGCGTCCGTCGAGCCGTACATCCGGTGCAGGCCGTCCTGGACGATGTGGGCGATCTCGTAGGCGAAGGCGGGGTCGTAGTGCACGACCGCGGGGTTGGTCAGCGCCAGCAGCGGTGAGTGGCCGTCGGCGTGCTGCAGACCCTCGCCGGTCAGCGTCGTACGGCCGGCCGTGGCGCCGACCAGGAAGCCGCGCGCGAGCTGGTCGGCCATCGCCCAGATCGAGTCGCCGGTGCGCTGGAAGCCGAACATCGAGTAGAAGATGTAGAACGGGATCATCGGCTCGCCGTGGGTGGAGTACGACGAGCCTGCGGCCGTCGCGGAGGCCACGCAGCCGGCCTCGGAGATGCCCTCGTGGAGCATCTGGCCCTGCGGCGACTCCTTCCACGCCAGCAGCAGCTTGCGGTCGACCGACTCGTACAGCTGGCCCGCCGGGTTGTAGATCTTGGCCGACGAGAACATCGAGTCCATGCCGAACGTGCGGTACTCGTCGGGCGCGATCGGCACGATGCGCCGGCCGATCTCGTCGTCCTTCATCAGGTCCTTGAGCAGTCGGACCAGCGCCATCGTGGTGGCGATCTTCTGCTTGCCCGAGCCCTGCTTCAGCTCGTCGTACGTCGTGTCGCCGGGCAGGGTGAGGCGGCGAGGGTTCACCCGCCGCATCGGCACGCCGCCACCGAGCTCGCGGCGCCGGTCGCGGAGGTACTCGAGCTCCGCCGAGCCCTCGCCCGGGTGGTAGAAGGGCGCCGAGCCGTCGGACTCGTAGTGCTCGTCGATCTCCTTGTCGGAGATCGGCAGCTCGAGCCGGTCGCGGAACGCCTTCAGGGTCGGGGCGTTGAGCTTCTTCATCTGGTGGGTGGCGTTCTTGCCCTCGAGGGCGTCGATCGTCCAGCCCTTGATGGTGTGGGCCAGGATCACGGTCGGCTGGCCGACGTGCTTGGCCGCGGCGTCGAAGGCGGCGTACACCTTGCGGTAGTCGTGGCCCCCTCGCGGAAGGAGCTCGATGTCGCGGTCGGTGAGGCCCTCGACCATCTTGCGCAGCCGCGCGTCACCGCCGAAGAAGTGCTCGCGGATGTAGGCCCCGGTCTCCACCGAGTAGGTCTGGAACTGACCGTCGGGGGTCCGGTTCATCTGGTTGACCAGCACGCCGTCGACGTCCTGGGCGAGCAGGGAGTCCCACTCGCGGCCCCAGACGACCTTGACGACGTTCCACCCGGCGCCCCGGAAGAAGGACTCGAGCTCCTGGATGATCTTGCCGTCGCCGCGCACGGGACCGTCGAGCTGCTGGAGGTTGCAGTTGATGACGAAGGTGAGGTTGTCGAGCTCCTCGCGGGCGGCCAGGCCGATCGCGCCGAGCGACTCCGGCTCACCCATCTCGCCGTCGCCCAGGAACGCCCAGACGTGCTGGTCGCTGGTGTCCTTGATGCCGCGGTTGGCGAGGTAGCGGTTGAAGCGTGCCTGGTAGATCGAGTTGAGCGCCGCCAGGCCCATCGAGACGGTGGGGAACTCCCAGAAGTCCGGCATCAGCCGCGGGTGGGGGTACGACGACAGGCCCTTGCCGGGGCCGTGCTGGACCTCCTGGCGGAAGCGGTGGAGCTGGTCGGCGCTGAGCCGCCTCATCAGGTAGGCGCGCGCGTAGATGCCGGGGGAGGCGTGCCCCTGGATGAACAGCTGGTCGCCGCCTCCCGGGTGGTCCTTGCCGCGGAAGAAGTGGTTGTAGCCGACCTCGTAGAGGCTCGCGGCCGAGGCGTACGTCGCGATGTGGCCGCCGACCTCGAGACCCTTGCGGTTGGCCGAGGAGACCATCACTGCGGCGTTCCAGCGGATCAGGCGCCGGATCTGGCGCTCGACGTCCTCGTCGCCGGGGAACCACGGCTCGCGCTCGGGAGGGATCGTGTTGATGTAGTCCGTGCTGGTCAGGGACGGGACGCCGACCTGCTTCTCCCGCGCGCGCTCGAGGAGCCGCAGCATGATGTAGCGGGCGCGCTCACGTCCCTGGGTCGACGTCAGGTCGTCGAACGAGTCGAGCCACTCCCTGGTCTCCTCGGGGTCGATGTCGGGGAGCTGGCTCGGCAGACCCTCGTGGATGACGGGTCGGGTCGCGGAGGATTCGGTCGTGGCAGGTGTCTCGCTCACCGGACCATCGTTGCACGCGTCGTACGGGGGAGGAATCTACCGACCAGTAGGTCCCGCCGCTCGGCCCGGCTTGCGCTGCGGCACGGAGTCGGGTGGACTACTGCTCACCGTGTCGGGGGTGTACGCCGTACCGCCGACCACCGATGACCTGGAGGACCCCGTTGAGCGCGACCGCTGGTGGCGGTTCCACCCATACCGACGCCCCTGCTGGTCCCGCCGCGAGGCTGGGCCTGTCCAAGGGCATGGTGGTGCAGGAGCTGGGCTGGGACTCCGACACCGATGACGACCTCAGGGTCGCCATCGAGGACGCCATCGACTCCGACATGGTCGACACCGACTACGGCAACGTCGTGGACGCCGTCGTCCTCTGGTGGCGGGACGAGGACGGCGACCTCGTCGACGGGCTCGTCGACTCCCTCACCGACCTGGTCGGCGGCGGCGTCATCTGGCTGCTCACCCCCAAGGTCGGACGCGCCAACGCCGTGGACCCCGCCGACATCACCGAGGCCGCCCCGATCGCCGGCCTGGCCCTGACCACGACGGCGGCGGTCAGCAAGGACTGGTCGGCCACCCGGCTCGTCACTCCCAAGTCGCCCGCGTGAACCGCACGCCGCTGGCCCCGCAACAGCTGCTCGGCCGTGCCTTCGGGCTCGCGAGCTCGGTCGGCACGAGCGCCCGGGTGCTGGGCGACTCGGGCGTCCTGCGGCCGGTCCCGCCTGTGGCCCTCGCTCGCATGGGCAAGGCGCTGAAGGACTGGGGCACCGGCCCGGCAGGTGGCTTCGCGGCGATGGCGGCGCGCCAGCCCGGGCGGGTCGCTCTCATCGACGAGCGGGGCTCCCTCACCTTCGGCGAGATGCACCGCCGCTCCAACGCGCTCGCCCGGGCCCTCGCCGAGCGCGGCGTGGGGGAGGGCGACAGCGTCGCGGTCATGTGCCGCAACCACCGTGGTTTCGTAGACGCGTGCCTGGCCACCGCCAAGCTGGGCGCCGACATCCTGCTCCTCAACACGGCCTTCTCGGGGCCACAGCTGGTCGACGTGATCGACCGCGAGGGTCCGAGTGTCGTCATCCACGACGAGGAGTTCGCCGATCTGCTGTCCGGTGCGCGCATCGACCGGCGGGTGCTCGGCTGGGTCGACACCGACTCGTCGACCGAGTCGATCGACGAGCTCATCTCGTCGTACGACGACACGGACGTCGACCCGCCCCGGCGTCACGCCCGCATCGTCATCCTCACCTCTGGCACCACCGGGACCCCCAGGGGGGCGCCGCGGAGCGAGGCGGGCGTCGGTGCCGCGGTGTCGCTGCTGTCCCGCCTGCCGCTGCGGTACGGCTGGCGCAGCCACATCGCCGCACCGCTGTTCCACACGTGGGGCTTCGCCCACCTGGCGCTGTCGATGCTGCTCGGCTCCACCGTCGTGCTCCGCCGCAGGTTCGACCCCGAAGGGTGCCTCCAGGCGGTCGAGGACGAGCGGTGCGACTCCCTGGTGGTCATCCCCGTGATGCTGCAGCGCATCCTGAGGCTGCCGCCGGAGACCCTCGACCGCTACTCCCTGCCGACCCTCAAGGTGACCGCGGCCTCGGGGTCCTCGCTGCCGGGCGACCTGGCACTGGAGTGGATGGACGCCTTCGGCGACAACCTGTACAACGTCTACGGCTCCACCGAGGTGGCCTACGCGTCCATCGCCACGCCGCGCGACCTGCGCGAGGCGCCGACATCGGCCGGCCGGCCGCCGTGGGCCACGGTCGTGAAGATCCTCGACCCGCAGGGTCGCGAGGTCCCCGTCGGTCGAGCGGGCCGCATCTTCGTGGGCAACGGCATGCTCTTCGAGGGCTACTCCGGCGGCGGCGAGTCCAAGGAGGTCATCGACGGACTGATGTCGTCCGGCGACGTCGGCCGCTTCGACGAGCAGGGCCGTCTCTACGTCGAGGGCCGCGACGACGAGATGATCGTCTCGGGCGGCGAGAACGTCTTCCCCAAGGAGGTCGAGGACTGCCTGGCCCGTCACGAGTCCGTGGACGAGGTGGCCGCGGTCGGGGTCGACGACGACCAGTTCGGCAAGCGGCTCCGGGCGTTCGTCGTGGTCAGCGGGCCGGCGCCGAGCGAGGACGAGCTCAAGGGATGGGTCAGAGACAACCTCGCCCGGTTCAAGGTCCCGCGCGAGATCGTGTTCCTCGACGAGCTGCCGCGCAACGCGACTGGCAAGATTCTCAAGCGTGAGCTCGCTGAACACGACTGATGCTCCGCCGCCGGGCCTGGCGGTGGGCACTCGGGCGCCCGACTTCCTGCTCCGTGACCAGTTCGGGCAGGAGGTCTCCCTGTCGTCTTACGCCGGCCGCAAGTCGGTCGTGCTGGTGTTCTTCCCCTGGGCGTTCTCCAACGTCTGCACCGGCGAGATGAGCGGCATCCGTGACCGGCTGGCGGAGTTCATGACGTTCGGATCGGAGGTGCTCGGCATCTCGACCGACCCGACGTACTCCCTGCGGGTCTTCGCCGACACCGACGGGCTGAACTTCCCGCTGCTGAGCGACTTCTGGCCGCACGGCGCCGTGGCGTCGTCGTACGGCGTGTTCGACGGCGAGCGGGGGGTCGCCCGGCGCTCGTCGTTCATCGTCGACAAGGGCGGGATCATCCGCTGGGCGGTGCACAACGAGCTGCCCGACGAGCGCGATCTGGACGAGCACGTGGCGCGCCTGCAGCAGCTGGACTAGACCAGTTCGGCCATTTTCAATCATTTCGGCGTGTGGGTGTGGAGTTCCGCCACCACGATCGCTAATCTCTGTCTTGTTGAGCCGCTGGTGACCCGAGACGCCAGCGGCTCGACTTTCTTCATTTCCGGCCCTCGGTGACCCCTGCGGGTGAGTCACTCAGCAGTGCCCGCGCGTAGTTTCGAACGCGTGTCCGCGCCTGCATTCGTCGTCGTGATGGGTGTCTCGGGCAGCGGCAAGACCACGCTGGCGCAAGGGATCGCGCGCCGCCTGGGCTGGGACCTCCTCGAGGGAGACGACCTCCACCCCCGGGCCAACGTCGAGAAGATGGCGGCCGGGACGCCGCTCACCGACCGCGACCGACGGCCGTGGCTCGAGGCGATCGGGGAGTGGATCGACGACCGGGCCGCCGCCGGCGCCTCGGGCGTGGTCACCTGCTCCGCGCTCCGTCGGAGCTACCGCGACCTGCTCCGGAGGAACCGTCCCGGGGTCCGCTTCTGCCACGTCACCGCCGAACCGGAGCTGATCGCCCAGCGGGTGGAGCGCCGGCACGGGCACTACATGCCGCCGTCCTTGCTGCCCAGCCAGCTGGCCACCCTGGAGCCTCTGGCGGACGACGAACCCGGGGTCACGGTCGTGGCCTCCGGACCGCCCGACGAGGTCCTGGCCGAAGCGCTGGGCAGCCTCGGCCTCGACTCGCAAGGAGAGACCCGATGACGTCCGTCGCCGTCCTGACCACCACCCCGATCAGCGACGCCGGACACACCCAGCTCGTCCTCGCCGCGGTGCTGGGGATCGCCACGGTGGTGCTGCTGATCGTGTGGGCGAAGTTCCACCCCCTGCTGGGGCTGACCCTGGGCACCGCAGTGCTCGCGGCGGTCGCGGCCGTGCCGCCGGAGGACGCCCTCGGCAGCTTCGTCGCCGGCCTCGGTACGACGTTCGGCAGCGTCGGCCTCCTCATCGCGCTCGGGGCGATGCTCGGGAAGCTCCTCGCCGACTCCGGCGGCGCCAACCGCATCGTCGACACGATCGTCGACCGGGTCGGACCCGAGCGGCTGCCCTGGGCCATGGCGCTGATCGCCGCCATCATCGGGCTGCCGATGTTCTTCGAGATCGGCGTCGTGATCCTCGTGCCGATCATCGTCCTGGTCGCCCTGCGGACGAAGGTGCCGCTGATGCTCGTGGGCATCCCTGCGCTGGCCGGCCTGTCGATCCTGCACGGGCTCGTCCCGCCGCACCCCGGGCCCGTGACCGCCATCGACCTGCTGCACGCGAACCTCGGCTACACGCTCATCTTCGGGCTGGTGATCGCGGTCCCCACCCTGGTGGTGGCCGGCCCCCTGCTGGCCAGGTTCGTGAACCAGTGGGTCCCGGTGACCGCACAGGCGCTCGAGCGGACCGCCGCCCGGACCGGGTCGGACACCGACGAGGTCGGCGCCACCGCGGACGGCGCCACCCGCGTGCCGTCGTTCGGCATGGCGATGGTGAGCATCGTCCTGCCGGTGAGCCTGATGCTGGTCCGGGCGGTGGGCGAGCTGACCCTCGACGAGGGGACCACGACCCGCAACGTGCTCGACTTCGTGGGAGAGCCCGTCGTGGCGCTGCTGGTCGGGGTGCTCGTGGCCATGTTCGCGGTGGGCCGTGCCTCCGGCATGAGCCGAGTCCAGGTCAACGACTCGCTCGGCTCCGGCCTCCCGGCGGTCGCGTCGATCATGCTGATCGTCGCGGCCGGCGGTGGCTTCAAGCAGGAGCTCTCGGACTCAGGTGTCGCGAACGTGATCGCCGACGCGGCGAAGGGCTCGCATCTCTCGGTGCTGCTGCTCGGCTGGCTGGTCGCGGTCGGCATCAGGGTCGCCACCGGGTCGGCCACCGTCGCCACCGTGACCGCGGCGGGGATCGTCTCGCCCCTGGGCCAGGGTCTGTCCGAGACGCACCTGTCACTGCTGGTCCTGGCGGTCGGATCGGGCTCGCTGTTCTTCAGCCATGTGAACGACGCGGGCTTCTGGCTGGTCAAGGAGTACTTCGGCCTCACGGTCTGGGAGACCATCAGGTCGTGGTCGGTCATGGAGACGGTGATCTCCGTGATGGGCCTGGTGTGTGTCCTGGTCCTCGGCCTGGTCGTGTAGCCGCGGCGCCGTCGACGTCGGGTGATTTCGTCCCGACCCGGGCGTCTCCCGTAGTCTGTGCGCGCTCTGCGGGCGCATAGCTCAGCGGTAGAGCGCTTCCCTTACAAGGAAGATGTCAGGGGTTCGATTCCCTTTGCGCCCACCACCGCGCCACCCGTGGCTCAGACGCCCGCCGCGGTCACGATGGCGTCGGTCGCGAAGCCGGCCAGCAGGCCGAGCAGGACGCCGTAGTAGATGAGGTCCTTGCGGCTGCTGCGGCCGGCGATGGCCAGCAGCTGCACGATCACGTAGATGATCGATCCCGCGGCGAGCGTGAGGAAGATGACGGCCAGCGGCTCGCTGGTGAAGGTGTGGCCGACGGCGGTGCCGACGAACGTGGGGCCGCCGCCGATCGCGGCGAGGCCGATCAGCAGGCCCCAGGACGGACGGGCGTCGGGGTCCTGCTCGGCGTCGGCGGCCAGCGGCGCGACGATGCCGAAGCCCTCGGTCGCGTTGTGCAGCGCGAACCCGATCACCAAGAGCGTGGCGAGTGCGATCTCGCTGCCCGCCGCGGCCTGCCCGATCGCGAGGCCCTCGGCGAAGTTGTGCAGTCCGATGCCGACCGCGATCAGCAGGGCCAGCTGCCTGGCCGCCGACCAGCCGGCGATCCCGCGCGGCGAGAGCTCCTGGCTCGCCATCGCGCCAGGGCCGAGGGACTGCCTGCTGCGGGCACGGCGCAGCGAGCGCCCCATCCATGCCTCGTACTGCTGGAGGCCGAGCAGCCCGACGGTCAGGCCGAGCGCGAACAGGACGCCGTACCCGAAGACCGGGCCGAGATGACCGCCCGACTCGTGGTGTTGGGCCAGACCGTTGTCGATCGGCTCCCAGGCGGCGGACAGCACGTCCCAGACCAGGAACATGAGGATGCCGATGGCGAGCGCGTTGAGGGTGACCCGGAGCGCCTCGCTCGGTCGCCGCATCCGGCCGAGCGGCATCCCGATCAGGATGGTGACCCCGGCGATGAAGCCGAGGAGGAGAGTCTTGCCCAGGTCCACAGCCGCGCTGCCTTCCGCTCGGGTGACGCGTTCTCGTCGTACGGGTTAGGTAAGGCTAACCTCTCCGTGGCCGACCTCGCAATCCGGGGCCTCCCACGCTGCGGCGGGCCAACCTTCCGCCAGCGTCGGCGGACTAGCCTCCAGGCATGACCTCACCCCACGAAGCGCCTCGCCGCGCTCGCCGCTCCAAGGGGGCCCCGAGATGATCGTCCCGTTCAGCGTCAACGACTTCCTCCGGCGCGCCGTGACCGTGTACGGCGACCGTCTGGGCATCGCCGACGAACCGAGGCAGCCCGCGGCCTCGCTCGGCGACCTCACCTACCGCCAGGTCGCAGAGCGGGCGAGGGCCATGGCGGCTCGGCACGACCAGCTGGGGCTCGGGGTGGGCGACCGGGTGGCGTTCGTGTCGCACAACGGTGCCCGCCTCTTCACCTCGTTCCTCGGCGTGTGCGGCTACGGCCGGGTGCTGGTGCCGGTGAACTTCCGCCTCTCCCAGGACGAGGTGCAGTACATCGTCGGGCACTCCGGCGCCCGGGTCGTGTACGTCGACCCCGAGCTGAAGGACACCCTGGCCGGGCTGCAGGCCGAGCACGTCTTCGTGCTGGGTGAGGACGACGACCTGTTCGCCGACGGGGTCGAGCCGCGGCCGTGGGAGCCGGACGAGAACGCGACCGCGACGATCAACTACACCTCGGGCACGACCGCCCGGCCCAAGGGCGTGCAGATCACCCATCGCAACATCTGGACCAACGCCGTCACCTTCGCTCTGCACGCCGGCGTGACGGACCGTGACGTCTACCTGCACACGCTGCCGATGTTCCATGCCAACGGCTGGGGGATGCCCTTCGCGATGATGGGCTGCGGCGTACCCCAGGTGTCGCTGCGCAAGGTCGACGGCGCTGAGATCCTGCGACGTGTGGAGCAGTACGGCGTCACGGTGATGTGCGCGGCCCCCGCCGTCGTGGCGGCCGTGCTCGACGCCGCGCCGGACTGGCAGGGCGAGATCCCGGGCCGCGACCGCACCCGCATCATCGTCGCCGGCGCGCCTCCGCCGACGAAGACCATCGCCCGCGTCGAGGCCGAGCTGGGCTGGGAGTTCATCCAGATCTACGGCCTGACCGAGACGTCGCCGCTGCTGACGATCAACCGGCGCCGCCAGGAGTGGGACGACCTGGAGGCCGAGCAGCGCGCGCAGAAGCTGGTGCGGGCCGGCGCTCCGGCCATCGGCGTCAGCCTCGAGATCGACCACGACGGCGAGGTGCTGGCCCGATCCAACGTCGTGCTGGAGGGCTACTGGGAGCAGCCGGAGGAGTCCGAGAAGGCACTCGCCGGTGGGTGGTTCCACACCGGCGACGGGGGATACGTCGACGACGAGGGCTACCTCACGATCCAGGACCGCAAGAAGGACGTGATCATCACCGGCGGCGAGAACGTCTCGTCGATCGAGGTGGAGGACGCGATCTTCAGCCACCCGGACGTCGCGGAGGTCGCCGTGATCGGCGTGCCCGACGAGAAGTGGGGCGAGACGATCAAGGCCCTCGTGGTCAAGGCGGAGGACTCGGAGCTGACCGAGACGGAGCTGATCGCGTACGTGAAGTCGCGGGTCGCCCACTACAAGGCGCCGTCGACCGTGGAGTTCCGCGAGATGCTCGACCGGACCGCGACCGGGAAGCTGCAGAAGTTCAAGCTGCGAGCGCCGTACTGGGAGGGCCGCGAACGCCAGGTCAACTGAGCCCTTCGGGTCGTCCGCCTGAGCGGGTGCTCTGGTGGCCACTGAGGCGGACGACCCCGCTAGGGTCGCCGCATGCCCCGTGTCGCCGAGCTCGTCGAGCTGCTGCACGGGTGGTACCCGCCCGAGACGGCCGACGAGTGGGACGCCGTGGGGCTCGCGGCCGGAGACCCGGAGGCGGACGTCTCCCGGGTGCTGCTGGCCGTCGACCCGGTGCTCCCGGTCGCCCGAGAGGCGGCCGAGTGGGGCGCGGGCCTGCTGGTCACCCACCATCCGCTGTTCCTGCGCGGGGTGCACGGGGTGGCCGAGACGACCCCGAAGGGCCGCACGCTGGCAGCCCTGACGCGGGCGGGGTGCGGCCTGCTGACCGCCCACACGAATGCCGACCACGGCACTCCGGGTGTCTCCGACGCGCTCGCCCGCGCCCTGGGCCTGCGCGACGTACGTCCGGTCTCCGCGAGCGGCCCGGCGCTCGACAAGATCGTCGTCTACGTGCCGATGACCCACGTCGAGCGCCTCCGGGTCGCGATCGCGGAGGCCGGCGCCGGGGAGATCGGCGACTACGACTCCTGCTCGTGGACGTCCACCGGCGAGGGGCGGTTCCGTCCGCTGGACGGCGCCCATCCCGCGATCGGTCGGGTGGGGGACCTCGAGGTCGTCGACGAGGCGCGGGTGGAGGCTGTGCTCCACCGGTCACGCCGGACGCAGGTGGTGCGGGCGATGCTGGCGGCGCACCCGTACGAGGAGGTCGCCTACGACGTCATGGAGCTCGCCGACCCGGCCACGGCGACGACGGGTGCCGGCCGCATCGGCGACGTCGACGAGACCACGCTCGGCGAGCTCGCCGAGGCGGTGGCCCGGGCGCTGCCTCCGACGGCCCGTGGCGTGCTCGTCGGCGGCGACCCCGGCCGCGTCGTACGACGGGTCGCGGTGGCCGGTGGAGCCGGGGACTTCCTGCTCGGCGAGGTGCTCGGGAGCGGCGCCGACGTCTACGTCACCAGCGACCTGCGCCACCACGTCGCGAGCGAGTTCCTGGAGCAGGGCGGGCCGTCGCTGCTGGACGTCTCGCACTGGGCGGCGGAGTGGACCTGGCTGCCCGAGCTGGCCGTGCGGCTCGGTGCGGCCCTGGGCGATACGGTGGGGATCCGGGTGAGCACGATCTGCACCGACGCGTGGCAGGCCCGCGCGTGAAGACCCCCGACCCGCAGGAGCATGAGTGAAGGCCGACCCGTCCGCCCAGGTGAGACTCCTCGACCTCCAGGACCTGGACGTGCGCGCCGACCAGCTCCGGCATCAGCGGGCCTCGTTGCCCGAGGCGGTCCGGGTGGCCGAGCTGACGAGTGCCCGGGCGGTGCTCGAGGACCGGGCCCGGGACGCGAGGATCGAGGTCGGCGACCTCGCTGCCGAGCAGGCGAAGGTCGACGCGGACGTCGAGCAGGTCAAGGCCCGTCGCGCGCGCGACCAGCAGCGCATGGACCAGGGGCTGGTGACCAACCCCAAGGACCTCCAGCGGATGCAGCAGGAGATGGTGTCCCTGGAGCGCCGCATCACCGCCCTCGAGGACGACGAGCTCGAGGTGATGGAGCGCGTCGAGGACGCCCAGCGCCGACTCGACTCCTTGACCGCCCAGCTCGCCGACACCGAGGCGGAGCTGGCCGAGGTGACGGCGGCGCGTGACGCCAAGCTGGTCGAGATCGACCGGGAGCTCGAGGAGGTCCGGTCGCAGCGCGGACCGGTCGTCACCGACCTCCCGACGGACCTGATCGGCCTCTACGACCGGTTGCGCGAGAGCAAGGGTGGGGTCGGCGCGGCGCTCGTCCGCGCTCGGCGCTGCAGCGGCTGCAACCTCGACCTCGACCACGCCGAGGTCGCCACCATCAAGGCCGCGGCCGAAGACGACGTGATCCGCTGCGACGAGTGCAGCCGGATCCTGGTGCGGACGTCCGAAAGCGGCCTGTGAGCCCCCAGGGCGGCGGGCAGGCCTGATGGGCGGTCCGGTCGAGCGGGTGGTGATCGAGGCCGACGGCGGCTCCCGGGGCAACCCCGGCCCGGCGGCGTACGGCGCGCTGGTCAAGGACGCCGACACGGGTCGCGTGCTCGCCGAGGAGGGCACGTCCATCGGCGTGGCCAGCAACAACGTGGCCGAGTACCACGGCTTGATCGCCGGGCTGCGCATGGCCCAGGAGGTCGCGCCCGGCGCCGAGATCGAGGTCCGGATGGACTCCAAGCTCGTCGTCGAGCAGATGAGCGGCCGCTGGAAGATCAAGCACCCCGACATGAAACCGCTCGCCCTGGAGGCCAACCGGCTCGCCCCCCGCGGTACGACGTACACCTGGGTGCCGCGCGAGCTCAACAAGCACGCCGACCGGTTGGCGAACGAGGCGCTCGACGGGCTCCGGTCGGGCGTCACCCGGCACCCGGATCCCGACGACGACGCCGACTCGCTGGTCGAGGAGCTGCAGCGCCCCGAGCACGACGTCGGGCAGGAGACGGCCGGCTTCCGTGGCTGGTCGCCCCCAGCCGGCCCGGTGACGACGCTGGTGCTGGTGCGGCAC
>JBAUWD010000393.1:0-23930 GCA_049583575.1 Nocardioides sp. | reverse complement strand
GCTGAGGCCCGCTCCGGCGAGCGCGAGCCCCGCCTGCCAGCCGGGTGCGCGACCACCGGCGGGCGGCTGGACGGTCGCTCCGTCCTCGCCGGTGGAGGCCAGGAGCCAGGCGACCAGGGAGTTGGAGTTCCACATGTCACCGCAGCGCAGCTCGTCGCGCCCCCACGTGTACGCCGGGACGCGTCGTACCAGCTCGAGCACGTGCTCCGCCCGCTCGGGATCCTCACTGACCCGCCGCGGGCTGTCCACCGCCTCGTCCCGGTCCGGGATGCGGCCGTCGCGCCAGCAGCGCACCTCGTAGCGGAACGCACGCAGCGCCCCCAGGGGTCGGAGGCCGACCGGCCCCTCGACCTGCACCCCACGGTCAGGGGTGCGCTCGCTCCACACGGGAGCCATCTCGATCACGTGGCGCCGACCGCGATGCGACACCTCGAGCGCCGCGTGGAACAGGGCGTACACCGGTCCGCCGGCACGGAGCGCGCGAAGCCGCTCGTAGATCCGGCCGTTCCAGCGCACGACGTGGCCCCCCGCCCCCAGCGGCAGCCAGTAGAGATCCACGTAGGACGTCGGACCGGGCGGGGGTGACGAGCTCATGCCTCCAGCATCGACCCGGCCCGGGCTCGCGGGTGAGGGGCCAAGGTCACCGCTACGCGGTCGTACGGCGTGCGCCGCGGGCGGCCAACCGTCGGCCCGACGGCAGTCTCGCGTGGGACCACCTGCTCGTGGTGGCCACGGTGGGCCCGACGGGGCGCAGGCGACACGCCGCCTCAGGTCCCGCGATCTCCGCGCGTCCCAGGGTCCAATGGTCTCGGCCCGGCGACGTATGAGATCGCCGGGCCTGATGCATCTCCGTCCAGCGGCGCCTGCGTGGGACGCGGGGCCGTCGCCACTAGGGTGGGCGATCGGACACGCCGGTGAGTGGCCCGAACGGTGGCCGAGCGGAGAACGGTGATGAGCGGTGGGGCTTGACCGGCGGGAGCTGGCCGCGATCTTCGTCGGCGGTGCCATCGGTGCGTGGGCCCGAGCCCTCGTCGGGATGGCACTCGTGCCGGCGACCGGTGGCTGGCCGTGGGCGACGTTCCTGGTCAACGTCGTGGCGGCGTTCCTGCTCGGGTACCTCTCGACCCGGCTGCTCGAGCGGCTGCCTGCCTCGAACTACCAGCGCCCCTTCCTCGGCACCGGGCTGTGCGGCGGGCTGAGCACCTTCTCGACGATGCAGGTCGAGGTCGTCCGGCTGTTCGAGCACGGCGCCTGGGCGGTCGCCGTGTCCTACGTGGTGGCCAGCCTGGTCGCCGGTCTCCTGGCCCTGCACCTCGCGACCGCCCTGGTGCGCCGGGCGGTGCTCCCGTGGTAGCCCGGCTGGTGCTGTGGGGCGCGTTCTCGGTGAGCGCCGGCTGCGGAGCGACGATCCGCTTCCTGCTCGACGGGGTCGTCAGCCGCCTTCTGCCCGGCTCCTTTCCGCTCGGCACGATGGCGGTGAACCTGACCGGGGCGCTCGCCCTGGGCGTCCTGGACGGGGCGGCCGCCTCCGACCACCTGGTCTTCGTCTGCGGCACCGGCCTGATCGGCGCCTACACGACGTTCAGCACCTGGATGTTCGAGACCCAGCGACTCACCGAGGAACGCCAGGCCGCCCGCGCGACCCAGAATGTGGTCGTGAGCGTGACCACGGGCGTGGCGGCCGCGGCGCTGGGCCTGTGGATCGGAGGCGGGCTGTGATCGACGACTGGGTGAAGGTGACCAGCTACTTCGGGGAGCGACTGCGTGTCGACGGGCGACTGTTCTCCGACGTCCTCCTCGACACCTTCGAGCAGTACGACGTGGACACCAGCATCGTGTTGAGGGGCACCGGCGGGTTCGGGCTCCGGCACCACCTGCGCACCGACCTCATGCTCACCCTGTCGGAGGACCCCTCGGTGCTGGCGGTGGCCGGCGACTCGGCCTCCCGGATGGAGGCTCTCCTGCCCCGGCTGGCCGAGCTCCAGCCGCAGGGGATGCTCACGGTCGAGCGCGCCCGCGTCATCCGCGGTGACGTGCTGCCCGGGCCGCTGCCCGAGGATCTGCACGAGGCCACGAAGCTGACGATCTACATCGGTCGCCACGACCGGGTCGACCGGGAGCCGGCGTACCGCGCCATCTGCGACCTGCTCCACCGACGTGGCGTCGCGGGCGCGTCGGTGCTGGTGGGCGTCGACGGCACCTTCCACGGGAGCCGCGAACGCGCCAGGTTCTGGGACCGCAACCTCGAGGTGCCGGCGATGATCCTCGCCGTCGGGCCGGGCGACCGCATCGAGCGGGTCCTGCCCGAGCTGGGGGCCCTGCTACGCCGGCCGCTGGTGACCGTGGAGCGGGTTCGGGTGTGCAAGCGCGACGGCGTACTCCTCGCCCGGCCGCACGACCTGCCGGCCACCGACCCGACCGGACTCGGCATCTGGCAGAAGCTCACGGTCTACACCTCCGAGTCCCATCTGCACGCGGGCGAGCCCGTCCATCGCGGGATCATCCGCCGCCTTCGGCAGACGCAGGCGTCCGGGGCCACCTCGCTGCGGGGGGTCTGGGGCTACCACGGAGACCACGCACCGCACGGCGACCGCCTCCTCCAGCTGGGACGGCACGCACCCGTGGTGACCGTCGTGGTCGACACGCCGCAGCGCATCGCGGCGTCGTTCGACGTGATCGACGAGCTCACCAGCGAGCACGGGCTGGTCACCGCCGAGATGGTCCCGGCGATGCAGTACGTCGACGTGGGCCATCCCCGCCGTGGCGGCCTGCGGATGGCCCGGCACCCCTATTAGGCCGGCGCGAGCCGACAGAGGTGAAGCCCCAGCAAGTATGAGTTGCTGGGGCTTCGATGTCCTCCGGGCCGAAGCCCTTCGGACACCCCAAGTTCTATCGCTCCGGACGCCTTCCGACAAGACCCGGAAGGCACCGATCTCGGTGGTCACGGCGTGTCGCCCGGGACACGCCGTACGGACGTCGCCGGGAGGCCGCTCAGGCGTCGGCGTACTCGTCGATCTCGGTCAGCAGGGACACCTTGAGGGCCTCGGGCGCGAACGACGCGCGCACGGCGGCGCGCGCCAGGTCGGCGACCCCCTCCGCGTCGAGGTCGAGCAGGTGGGCCGCCACCTCGTACTCGCGGTTGAGCGTGGTGTTGAACATCGACGGGTCGTCGGAGTTGACCGTCAGGGTCACGCCGGCGTCGCGGAACGCCGTGATCGGGTGCTCGTCGAGGCTGGCCACGGCCCGGGTCGCGACGTTGGACGAGGGGCAGATCTCGAGGGGGATGCGGTGCTCGGCCAGGTAGGCCATCAGCTCGGGGTCGGTCGCCGCCGAGGTGCCGTGCCCGATCCGCTCGGCGCCCAGCAGCCGGATCGAGTCCCAGATGGTCTCGGGTCCGGTGGTCTCGCCGGCGTGCGGCACGCTGTGCAGCCCCCGGGCGCGGGCGTGCTCGAAGTGGGGCTGGAACTGTCCGCGCGACACCCCGATCTCCGGCCCGCCGAGCCCGAAGCCGACCAGCGCGTCGGTGCGATGGTTGAGCGCGAAGGACAGCGTGGCGTCCGCGGCGGGCACGCCGCTCTCGCCGGGGATGTCGTAGATCCAGCGCAGCACGATCCCGAAGTCCTGCTCGGCCGCGATCCGCGCGTCCTCGAGGGCCTCCGTGTAGACCTCGATCGGCATCCCGCGCGACGAGTCGTGCGGCAGCACCGAGGTGTACGGCGTGCAGGTGAGCTCGGCGTACCGCACACGCTGGTGCGTCGCCAGCTCGCGCGCCACCTCGTAGGTCAGGTAGCGGACGTCGTCCTCGGTCCGGACCAGGTCGACCACCGCGAGGTAGACCTCGACGAAGTGGGCGAAGTCGCGGAACTCGAAGAACCGTCGTAGCTCCTCGGGATCCACCGGTACGACGCCCGGGTGGCGCATCGCGAGCTCGGAGACGATCTCGGGCGATGCCGACCCGACGTGGTGGACGTGCAGCTCGACCTTCGGCAGGCCGGCGATGAAACCGGACAACGACGGGGCAAGGGTCACGCCCCTGAGTCTGTCAGGACCGGACGGCGTAGTACGAACCCACGAGCAGCGCCGGCAGCAGACCGAGCAGCAGCCACGGGGTCAGGATCCGCTTGAGGTTGATGGCGCGCATGCCGGCCATCGCCATCAGCCCGACCACGCCCGAGATGCCGAGGAGTCCGGGCCGGGCGCCGGCTCGGTCGACCGTGCCCGAGAGGATCGCCATGCCGGTCGCGAAGAGCGTGCACACGGTCACCAGCAGGCTCGACATGACCCAGCGCTGGACGCGCTCGACCTCCACTACTTCACGGCTGCGAGAAGCGCCTGAGCGGCCGCGGACGGGTTGTCGGGGTTCTGCTCCTTCCCGTTGATGTACACGGTGGGCGTCCCGTTGACGCCGTCCTGGGACATCTGGTCCGTCGCGTTGACCACCCACTGGTGGTAGACGTTGCCGTTGATCAACGGCGTCACCTTGCTCCGGTCCGCACCGGCCTGGACGGCCCACTGGATGAGCGTCGAGTCGGGCACGCCGGCCGTGCCCTCCGCCGGCTGGTTGGCGTACGCCAGCGTGTGGAACTTCAAGAAGGCGTCGGGCCCGGCCGTGTCGAGCACCGCCATCGCGGCATTGAGGGCCCGGCTGGAGTACTGGGTGGTCGAGGACCTGTCGAGGAACGCGACCATGTGGTACTCGACCTTGACCTTCCCGGCCGCGATCGCCGCCCGCACCTGCTGACCGGTCGCCGCCTCGAACTGCTTGCAGATCGGGCACTGCAGGTCCTCGTACAGCTTGACCGTGGTGGGAGCCGACGCCTGGCCGATGGTCACCGAGTAGGTGCCGGTGAGGTTCGCCGGGATGTCCTTGGCGGCCTTCCCGGTCGTGTCCCGGTTGCTCTGCACGTACAGCGCCACCCCGACGACGACCAGGACCGCGACCACCACGACGGCGATCACGGACAGGTTGCGCATGCGCTCCCTGCGCTGCTGCTGCCGCAGCATCTCCTTGGCGCGCTCAGACTTGGACTTGTCGCTCTTCGCCATCGGCGAGCCTTTCGGTGCTGGGGAACAACAGGTGGTCGAGGGCCAGGCGCGTGCGCGGCCACACGACGAGCCACACCGAGCACAGCAGCAGGCCGAGGTCGCGCGCGAGGTCGATGGCGTACTGACGGTGCGGGTCGGCCGGGACGCCACCGTTGCCGAAGCACCCACAGTTGATCTCGAGCCCCCGCGCCCACGCCGAGGAGATCCCGATGATGAAGGCGAGGTAGAACAGGACCGACAGAGCGGCGAAGCCGCGGGTGAGCAGACCCAGGATCAGCATGGCCCCGATCACGATCTCCACGATCGGGAGCAGGTGACCGACGGTCGGAACCACCGACTCCGGCAGCAGGTCGAAGGCGCGCACGCTGCGGACGGTGCCGGCCGGGTCGGGGAGCTTCGACAGGCCCGCCGCGACGTCGACCACACCGACGACGAGGCGCGCCGCAAGACCGATCCAGCGCTTCACAACAGGTCACCCTACGGAATGCGGCTGAGCGACGCCTGAGCAACCCTCCGGGTGTGCCCAACACCTCACCGCACGTCGGCACGGCGGCCCTCGGTAGTGTGCTCCTTTGTGAACGAACGCCTCGTCTGGATCGACTGCGAGATGACGGGGCTCGACTACGCCTCGGACGCTCTCGTCGAGATCGCCGCGGTGGTCACCGACTTCGACCTGAACGTCCTCGGCGAAGGGGTCGACCTCGTGATCAAGCCCCCGGCCGAGGCCATCGACCGGATGGACGACTTCGTGCGGTCGATGCACGAGAAGTCCGGACTGCTGGCGGAGCTCGACAGCGGCATCACGCTGCAGGAGGCGGAGCAACAGGTGCTCGCCTATGTGCGCGAGTTCTGCACCGAGGGCTCGCGACCCCCGCTGGCCGGCAACACCGTCGGCACCGACCGCGCCTTCATCTCCCGCGACATGGAGGAGCTCGACGCCTTCCTGCACTACCGGATCGTCGACGTCTCCTCGATCAAGGAGCTCTCACGGCGGTGGTACCCCCGGGCGTACTTCGCCGCACCGTCCAAGCGGGGCAACCACCGGGCGCTCGCCGACATCCTCGAGAGCATCGAGGAGCTCCGCTACTACCGGGCCGCGATCTTCGTGCCCCCACCGGGTCCCGAGAGCTCCGAGGCCAGGGCCCTCGCCCAGGAGCACGGAGGGTCTCTGAGCGGACTCGGTGACGACGCCCCCGATGGGAGTCCCCCGGGCTGATTGCCCTACACTCACTCCTCGGCCCCGGGGCGTGCCCCGCGGCCCATGGTGGGTGTAGCTCAGCTGGTAGAGCGCCGCGTTGTGGTCGCGGATGTCGCGGGTTCGAGTCCCGTCACTCACCCCGAGCGAGGACGTTCTGTCCCTGCGAAGCCAGGGACAGAACGACCGCAGCGAGCGGCGCAGCGAGCTCGCTCGCAAGCCGACCAGGCCGACGACGTGCCCCAGCGAGCGGCGCAGCGAGCTCGCTCGCAAGCCGCTGACGCCGCAGGACGACGTTGCCGCGTGTCAACCCGGGATGTGACCGAAGCTGCCCCTCTGGAAGTCCTCGTAGGCCTGGAGCACCTCGGACTTGGTGTTCATCACGAACGGGCCCGCCCAGGCGATCGCCTGGCCGATGGGCCGGCCGCCGACCACGATCACGTCGAGCTTCGGCGAGCGGCTCTCCTGGGTGCCGTCGGCGCTGATCGTGAGGTAGTCGCCGGCACCGAGGACGGCGGACTGGCCGGTGTGGATCGGCCGTGCGTCCGTGCCGACCGAGCCGTGGCCGTTGAGCACGTAGACCAGTGCGTTGAACGCGTTGTCCCAGGGGAGCTCGAGCCGGGCCCCGGGCTCGATCGTCGCGTGCACCAGCGCCATGGGCGTGTGGGTCGAGCCCGGTCCGGCCTGCGGACCGACCTTCCCGGCGATGACCCGCACCAGCGACCCCGCGTCGTACGACGTGAGGAGCGCGACCTCCCCGGACCGGATGTCCTGGTACCGCGGCGCGGCCATCTTCTCGTCGCGCGGGAGGTTCACCCAGAGCTGGATGCCGTGGAAGAGCCCGCCCGACTGCACCAGCCACTCGGGCGGAGACTCGATGTGGAGGATCCCCGAGCCGGCCGTCATCCACTGCGTGTCGCCGTTGGTGATGCTGCCGCCGCCGCCGTGGGAGTCCTGGTGGTCGAAGACGCCGTCGATCATGTAGGTGACCGTCTCGAACCCGCGGTGGGGGTGCCACGCCGTGCCCTTGGCCTCGCCCGGGGCGTACTCGACCTCCCCCATCTGGTCCATCATGATGAACGGGTCGAGCAGGCCGAGGTCGATGCCGGCGAAGGCACGCCGTACCGGGAAGCCCTCGCCCTCGTAGCCCTGCGGAGCGGTCGTCACCTGCCAGACCGGGCGCGGCTGGTCGCCCAGCCCGGGCTCGGGGAGCCGGCTCAGAATGGTCAGGTCGTCGACGGTCACTGCGGGCATCGGAGCCCACCTCCTGCTGTCTCGTGCGGTCGCGATCCCAACGGTAGTTGAATCTTGAATATTCCGTCCCGCGGACGGTCGGCCGGAGGCCGAGCGGCTCGGAGCACGACCGCCGAACCGATTGGGAGGGTACGCCGCCCGCTGATAGACTCGACGACGCTTCACCAGCATGCGCCATTAGCTCAATTGGCAGAGCAGCTGACTCTTAATCAGCGGGTTCGGGGTTCGAGTCCCTGATGGCGTACCGAGCATGTCTTTGACGTGCGCAACCAGGGTGAGTGCCTTTCCTGTCCCTCTGGTGTCCCCCGGTTGTGGCCCGGATCCCTGGAGCGTTGACCCTCGCACGGACAGCCTGCACAGCCGTCGTCGGCGTTGTCGCTCGGACGGTCCGCACGTGGCCGGGCATGGTCCCGGACCGCATCAATCAGGCGCTCCGTGTTAACGTCGACTCAGGTGTGCCGGGAAGCTCTGGTCGGCGTTCTGATCGTCGACGTCCCGGAGGACCAGTGTTCACGCCATTGAGGCAGCGTCGCTCGTTGACCCATGGACGGGCTCGCTCCGTCCCGACCGCGCTTCTCCCCGGTCGACCATCCGCCTCCTGACTTCGGTGCGCCGCCGTCTTCGGGTCGCCTCAACCGTCCCGGCGAGCCGCTCGACGTCCGCACGTCACTTGCATGGCGGACCCTCCGCCAGAAAGGGGAATCACATGAATGACCAGACGACGACAGCCAGGACCACGGGTGCCTGGTATCTCGGACTGGCTATCACAGGAATGCTCGGGTTCCTCGTCATCAGACCGGAGATCTGGATCGACAACGATCCGGCCGCCACGCTCGCTCATCTCCAGGACCGCGAGGGTCTGGCGCGGCTCGGCGTGGGACTCGAGATGGGGATCGTGGTCACGCAGGCGCTCGCGGCCGTCTGGTTCTACAAGCTCTACCGGACGGTCAACCACGTCGCCGGGGTCGCCGTGGCGATCTTCGGGATCGTCAACGCGGTCGCCATCATGGCCAGCGCCGTCTTCATGACGACCGCCCTGGCCATTGCCGGCGACCCCTCGCTCGCACCGTCCGGCGACGCCCAGGGCACGGTCGGGCTGCTCCACCAGCTCAGCTCGGTCAGTTGGGGCGTGGGGGCGCTGTTCTTCGGGCTCTGGCTGATCCCGATGGGCTGGGGAGCGATCACGAGTAGCCGGTTCCCGGGTGCGCTCGGCTGGCTCCTGGCAGCAGGCGGGGTGGGGTACATCATCAGCGCCTTCGTGGAGTACGCCCTCGTGGACGCGCCAGGGTTCCTCGTGGACCTGTTGACCTTTCCTGCGTCCATCGCGGAGTTCTGGATGATCGGCTATCTCCTGGTGCGTGGGATCCGTCCCATGCCGGCCGCCACGCGGCCCGCGTCCAGCACGACCGTGGCCGCCACCGCGTAGTCCAGTCAACCGTTCGGCCAAGGGCGGCGGGCCGACCGCCCTTGGCCGCACGGCCTCGACGCTGAGGCTGGGTGGCTGAGCCCCTCCGCCGATACGTCCCCGGGCCGGTCATGGGGGGTTGGCGTGCCGAGTCGGTTCGCAGCTTCAGCGATCGGCGCCCCGGCCATGTCGAGGAGCGTTGCCACGGTTTCAGCGGAACGCGTGCGAGGTCGCCCACGGGCACCCGCCACCGTCCAGAACGAGCCGGAACACGCGCGCCACGTTGCGGCGGTCGCGCGCGGCCTCGGCGGTCGAGCAGTCCTGGCGACGGGAACAGGAAGTCCGCCGACCCCTCCGGCGCGGGCCGGCTCTCACCCGGCCAGTCTCGAGAACAGGTCGACGTACTGATCGAGGTGCCGGTCCGGAAGGAAGTCCGTGAAGGCACGGAGCTGCCCCGCCGCCCCCAACCGGTCGGCGAGGGCCGGGTCCGCCAGCAGGCGCCCGAGAGCTGCGGCGAACTCCCCCTGGTCGTGGGGATCGTCGACCAGCAGCCCGTCCCTGCCGTCGACGATCTGGTCCTGGATCCCGCCGACCCTGCTGGCCACGACGGGCCGGCCCTTCCACATCGCCTCGGTCACCGTCAGCCCGAACCCCTCGACCAGGCTCTTCTGCACGACGACACGGCTGTGTCGTTGGATCGCGTTCACGATGACGGCGTTCTCGTCGGGATCGTCCATGGGGATCGACGCCAGGTGGATCCACCGGCTTACGGCGTCCGGCAGGTCTCGCCACTGCCGACGACAGTCCTCCACTACCTCGGCACCTTCCGGGTCGTCCGTGACGCCGGTGACCGCCGGGCCCACCAGCATGAGGTGGGCACCGAGATGCGAACCGTCCGCGACGAGCCGGGCGAAGCCGGCCATCACCCCGGGCATGTCCTTCAAGCGGTCCCACCTGCTGACCTGGACCACCAGCGGGGCATCGTGGGGTGGCGCGGGACCGTCGACCACGAGTCCGCCGGTCGCGGCGTGCAGACGCACCGATCCCGGCCCACCGTCTCGCCGGGTGAACCGCACCGGGCCGTCGACGTCGCCGCCGCTCACCAGGCCGGCTCGGGCCATCACGGTGGCCACGTCGACCGGCTCGAGTGGCGCGTTCTTCGCGGAGAAGGGATCGATGGACGGCGGGATCACGACCAGTCGTCCGTCAGCCGCCCACTGCGGGGCGTAGATCCGTCGCGAGAAGACGAAGGCGTCCGCGTCGTCGACGTACGGCCGCAGGAAGGACCAGCCCTCCTCGGTGCGGTCGTTCGCGTCGTCGCACCCGATGTGGCAGCGCCACGTCACGCGGGTGCCGCGGTCGATCAGACCGGCACACAGGCCGGCGGTCTGAGGGTCGTGGAGCATCACCAGATCACCGGCCGAGACCCGCGGGGTGAGCTCGGCGAGATTGCTCGCCAGGACCTCCTGGTAGTGGGCGTGCTCCCGGTCGCCGAGAGGGCCACCGTCCCCGCGGGCCCCGTGCAGCCTGTTGTGCAGCCGCTTGGTGATGGCGAAGAACTCCTGGTCTCCGTCGATGACGAGCCATCGGTTCTCGATCTGCGCGCCCTCGCCGTAGGCCAGCAGCGTCTGCAGCATCTCGGCGACGCCGCCTCCGTGGGCCGTGGCGTTCACGTGCCACAGGACTCGGTCGCCGAAGTTGGCCCTGGCCCGTACGGCGCTCTCCTCCAGCCGCTCGATCCGCTCGGACGGCAAGATGCCCGCGAGCCGGCTCAACGGGATCGACCCGACCTCCACCTCCTGCATGCCTGCATCCTTGCGCGTCCCACCCCCGCGCGTCACGAGCCACACCGCTGTGGAGCGGGTCTGCCACGAACCCCTCTAGCTCCGGCGCTCGCCGAACCGGCGGGGTCCGCCCGCTCGCAGCCAGCGCTGGTAGCGACGTGGGCTCTGGCGCTCCACCTCGTCGAGCATGAGTCCGCGGAGCCTGACCAGGGCCAGCAGGCGCGCGGGATCGCGCTCGGAACGGAGCCGGCGGCCGGAGATCTCCCACGCCGCCACGAGCTCCATCCGGTCGAAGTCCCGGAGC
Organism: Nocardioides sp.; assembly: GCA_049583575.1. Classification (GTDB taxonomy): domain Bacteria; phylum Actinomycetota; class Actinomycetes; order Propionibacteriales; family Nocardioidaceae; genus Nocardioides. The sequence continues at coordinate 12,942 of JBAUWD010000393.1, read as the reverse complement.
TTCGCGCGAAGGACGCCGACGTCCGCACCCGGGTCGAGCACCTTGGGTGCGGGCACGCCGGGGTTGCCGCCGCTGCCCGGGCGCTCCGCCCGATGGGGCACCCACATGAAGTACATGGCGACGCCTCCCTCCGCTCGATGCCACGAGCATCTCGACCAGGGAGGCGGTCCCGGCAGTGTCGTCCGACCCGAGCGGGACGGCCCAAGGACCCTCAGGCCCCCGGATCGGCGGCGCCGTCCACGACCACCCGCCGGTGCAGCTCGGTGGTGAGCGCGTGGATGGCACGGGTGATCTCGGTGTTGGTCTTGAGCTCGAGCTCCTGCTCCACGAAGTCGTGGTCGGCCTTCGCCTGCTGGACCGCGGCCTGGCGGTTCTGGCCGATCATCACGAAGGTCGACAGGAAGATCGCCTCCAGGGAGACGGCCAGCGTGAGCGTCGGCCAGGGATTGCTCTCGGCGAAGACCATCCAGAGCCCGAACAGCACGATGTGCAGGTAGACGAACGTCATCGACCCGGCAAAGGCCGTGATCGCGTCGGCCAGACGGGCCTGGGCGTCGGCCGCCCGCTGGTCGAGGTAGCGCTGGATGCCGGGGTGTTTCCGCTGGCTCGTGGGCATGGTGGACCTCCTGCGGGCCAGCCTCGACGCGGAACCCCCTTCCTCACAAGGACTTTGTGCCTCGGGACCGAGGACACGCGACCCGTGCGCTCGGCGTAGGACGGCGAGACGCTGGACGCGACCGACGACGAGGAGCGAGCACATGAACGGCCAGCCGATGATCCAGGCCCTGGTGGCCTACGAGTCCATGTTCGGCAACACCGAGCGCGTTGCCCGGGCTGTGGCCGCCGGCCTGCGACTGGAAGGCGTCGACACAAAGGTGCTCGACGTGTCCCACGCCAAGCCGGTCGATCTGGACGTCATCGACCTCCTCGTCGTCGGCGCCCCGACCCACGGCTTCTCCTTGAGCCGTCCCTACTCCCGCGCCGACGCCGCGCGCCAGGGCGGTCGCGAGGCGGCCGTCGAGATCGGCGTCCGCGAGTGGCTCGGCTCCCTCCCGGACACGGGTCGCAACCTGATCGCCGCCACGTTCGACACCCGGGTCTCCAAGGTGCGCTACCTGCCCGCCTCGGCCTCACGCCGAGCGGCCCGGATGCTCGCCGAGCGCGGGCACCACCTCGTCTCACCGCCGATGGGCTTCCTGGTCCACGACGTGGCCGGACCCCTGGAGTCCCGCGAGATCGACCGCGCCATCGCCTGGTCTCGGAGCGTGGCGCTCGAGGCGCAGCACCGGCTGGCGGGCGCCGTCGCCGGCTGAGTAGGACGCGCCTCCTCTGCCGGGCGGCGGTATCCTCGACCCCTCGGTCGCCTGCTCTCACGGGTCATTGGTCCCTCAGCCCCGTGCTCTGCGGCCGTGGCCGGATCGCGCACCTCGGCGAAGACTCGGGACATGGAGACCCAGCACGTGCCGAGCGGCTGCATCGTCGTCGGGGTCGACGCGGCACAGCCCACCGACCGCGCCCTCGACTGGGCCGGGGACCAGGCGAAGCTCGAGGAGCGTCACCTGCTGCTGGTCCACGGCACGGGCACCCCCCTGGCCACCGGGAGCGCGTGGTCGGGGATCGGCGGGCCCGACCCCCTGGACGTCTTCACCGACCTGCAGGCCGCCGGCCACGGGCTCCTCGCCCGCGCGACCACCCGCGTCGTGACCCGGCACCCCGAGCTCGTCGTCCACCAGGTCGTCCGTCCCGTGGACCCGAGCCAGGCCCTGCTCGACGTCTCGCGGGACGCGGCGCTGATCGTCGTCGGCTCGCGCGGACGCGGGCACGTGCTGAGTGTGGTCCTGGGCTCCGTGAGCGAAGAGGTCGCCGGCCGGTCCACCTGCCCGGTGGTGGTGATCCGACCACAACACGGGGTCGAGCATCGTCAGGGCGTCCTGGTGGGGACGGACGGCACTCGGGAGTCCGTGCCGGTGCTGAGGTTCGCCTACCGTCAGGCGGCGCTGCGCCACCTTCCCCTGACCGTGATGCAGAGCGTCTGGGATGTGACGGCGTCGACCACGGGTCCCCATGTCGTACCGCTCGAGGACGTCGACGACGTCCAGTCCCGGCTCGCCCTCTCCGACGCCGTCGCGGGGATCGCTGCGGAGTTCCCCGACGTCTCGACGACGCTCACCGTCGGCCATGGTGCACCCGCGGATTGCCTGCTCACCCAGGCCGACTCGATGGACCTCGTGGTGGTCGGGCACCACGAGCGCGGCCTGCTCGGACGGCTGACCCACGGCTCCGTGGCGGTGGCGGTGCTCGAGCACGCGTCGGTCCCGGTGGCCGTCGTACCCGTCGACGGCGACGACGTCGACCACGCGCGACCATCCCTTGTTGCAAGACGCTTGCAACAAGGGATGGTTCGCGATTGAATCGGCACGTGACCCAGACGATCACAGGCCCCGACCAGGTCCCCGCCCTCACCCGGTTCCGCCGCGGCCTCTCCGTCGCCGACCGACGCTCGCTGTGGGCCATGGGCGGCTTCATCGTGCTGTTGCACGTGGTCGGGCTCGGCATCCTGTTCGGACTGGTGACACCGCAGCACCTCCGGCTCGGTGGCGACCACCCCGTCTTCACCGTCGGCGTGGGCGTCCTGGCCTACACGTTCGGGCTCCGGCACGCGTTCGACGCCGACCACATCGCGGCGGTCGACAACACCACGCGCAAGCTGCTCGCCGACGAGACCGGTCGCAAGCCGCTCTCCGTGGGCTTCTGGTTCTCCCTCGGACACTCCACGATCGTCTTCCTCCTGGCGCTGCTGCTCTCGCTGGGCGTCAAGGCGCTCGCAAGCCCGGTCACCGACGACGGGTCGACGCTGCACGCGGCCACCGGGGTGATCGGCGCGTCGGTCTCAGGGGTGTTCTTGTGGGTCATCGGACTTCTCAACCTCGCGGTCCTCGTCGGCATCCTCGGGGTCTTCAAGGAGATGCGTCGCGGCGACTACGACGAGCGGCAGCTCGAGGAGCATCTCGACAAGCGCGGTCTCATGAACCGCTTCCTCGGCGGCCTGACCAGGTCCGTCCGCAAGCCCTGGCAGATCTACCCGATCGGCCTGCTGTTCGGCCTCGGGTTCGACACCGCGACCGAGGTCGGCCTTCTGGTGATGGCGGGCGGCGCCGCAGCCCTCAACCTGCCGTTCTACGCGATCCTCGTGCTGCCGGTGCTGTTCGCCGCGGGGATGTGCCTGGCCGACACGATCGACGGCGTCTTCATGAACGCCGCCTACGGCTGGGCGTTCGCCCGGCCGGTGCGAAAGGTCTTCTACAACCTCACGATCACCAGCATCTCGGTCGCCGTGGCGCTGATCATCGGCACGATCGAGCTGCTCGGGGTCCTGGCCCAGGAGGCCCACATCACCTCGGGCCCGATCGCCGCGGTGGCCGACATCCCGCTCGACTACGCCGGATACGGCATCGTCGCCCTCTTCGTGCTCGCGTGGGCCTTCGCCTTGGCGGTGTGGCGGATCGGCCGCATCGAGGAGCGCTGGACCTCAGACCTCGCAGGCTGACGGTCGACCGGACCTACAGGTACAGGCCGGCCGTCTCGTCACCGAGCCGGTCGGCCGCGACGGCATGCACGTCGCGCTCGCGCATCACGACGTACGTGTCACCCTGCACCTCGACCTCGGCCTTGTCCTCGGGGTCGAAGAGCACCCGGTCGTCCACCTGGACGCTGCGTGCGTGCGGACCGGCCGCGACCACGCGCGACCAGACCAGGCGACGGGCACCCATGGCCGCGGTCGCCGGGATCACGATTCCGCCGGAGGATCGACGCTCGCCGCTCTCGCGGTCGACCTCGACGAGGATCCGGTCGTGCAGCATCTTGATCGGCAGCTTGTCGGACACGGCGGGCCTCAGTCGGAGGCGACCTTCCGGACGACGACGAGGAGGACGACGACACCGAGGACCCCGCCGGCGACCTTGAGGATGTTGTCGGTCCGGGGCTGACCGGTGCCGGGATCGACGAAGTAGCCCTTGATCGAGGTGAGCTCCCGACGGGCGATGGTCTTGGGGCTGGCGCGGTGGACGAGCTGGTCGATCGTCGTGGCCAGACGCTCCCGCGTAGCCTCCATCTCGGCTTCGAGTGCGGTCGTCTCCTTGGTCACGCGGGAAGGCTACCAACCGACCCCGCGGCCTAGAGTTCTGGCCATGACTCGTCTCTCCCCCGGTGACCCGGCCCCCGACTTCACCCTCCCGGCCGACGACGGCTCGTCGGTCTCGTTGCAGGACCTGCGCGGTCGGAAGGTCATCGTCTACTTCTACCCGGCCGCGATGACACCCGGGTGTACGACGCAGGCGTGCGACTTCACCGACTCGCTCTCGTCGCTCCGGGGCGCCGGGTACGACGTACTCGGCATCTCGCCCGACTCTCCGGCCAAGCTCGCGAAGTTCCGCGACCGCGACTCGCTGACCATCACGCTGCTGTCGGACGCCGACCGCTCGGTGATGAAGGCCTACGGCGCGTTCGGCGAGAAGTCGCTCTACGGCAAGACCGTGGAGGGGGTGATCCGCTCCACCATCGTGGTCGACGAGCAGGGACGGGTCGAGCTCGCCCAGTACAACGTCAAGGCCACCGGACACGTCGCGAAGCTGCGCCGCGACCTCGGCCTCGGGTGACCCTCGCTCGGCGCCGCCTGCGGGACGGTCGGCCTCATCCCCGTGCTGGCCCTGCAGGGTGTGGGGTACGTCGTGGCCGGGGCGCTGATGCTGGTGACGCTGGACCGCTCGGCGCTTCGGGCCCGGCCCCGGCCTCCCTAGACTTGCCCGGCACGACCTCCTAGCGCGCTCGTAGCCCAATGGCAGAGGCAACGGCTTTAGGTGCCGTCCAGTGAGAGTTCGAATCTCTCCGAGCGCACTCACCCACCGCTGAGCACACCGACGATCTGCGGTGCGATCTCGCGCAGCGCGCGCCCGCGGTGGGAGATGGCGTCCTTGTCGACGGCGTCGAGCTCGGCGGTGGTCCGGCCCGGGAACTCGTCGGCCTCGAACACGACGTCGTACCCGAAACCCCCGCTCCCCCGGGTCTCGCGGATCACCCGGCCGTCCATCCGCCCCTCGGCCACCAGCTCGGAGCCGTCGGGGTGACAGAACGCCACGGCACAGGTGAAATGCGCCCCTCGACGCTGGTCGGGCACCTCGCGGAGCTGGTCGAGCAGGAGCTGGTTGTTGCGCTCGTCGGACCTCGGTGGACCCGACCAGCGCGCCGAGAGCACGCCGGGCATGCCGTTGAGTGCGTCGACACACAGGCCGCTGTCGTCCGCCACGCTGGGCAGGCCCGTGGCGACCAGGCCGGCACGCGCCTTGAGCAGCGCGTTGCCCGAGAACGTCGGCTGGTCCTCGACCGGCTCGTCGTACGGCGCGACGTCGTCGAGGCCGAGCACCTCGATGGCCGGCCCGCCGTGGGCCGACATGGCCTCGGCCAGGATCCGCCGCATCTCGACGAGCTTCTTGGGGTTGCGCGAGGCCAGGAAGACACGGGTCGGGTCGACCACCGGCTAGCCCTCCAGCGCGGCCAGCTGCAGCCGGGTCAGCTCGGTGCACCCGGCCTCGGCGAGAGAGAGCAGGGTGTCGAGCTCGGCCCGGTCGAACGGCGCACCCTCGGCCGTGCCCTGGACCTCGACGAACCGCCCGTCACCGGTCATCACGACGTTCATGTCCGTCTCGGCGCGCACGTCGTCGTCGTAGTGCAGGTCGAGCCGGGGCGTTCCGTCGACGATGCCGACGCTCACGGCGGCGACCGAACCGGTCAGAGGCTCACCCTTCAGCGCTCCCGAGGAGCGCAGGTGGGCCACCGCGTCGACCAGCGCGACGTACGCACCGGTCACCGCGGCCGTGCGCGTGCCGCCGTCGGCCTGGAGGACGTCGCAGTCGAGGACGATGGTGTTCTCGCCGAGGGCCTGGTAGTCGATCACCGCGCGCAGCGAGCGGCCGATGAGCCGGGAGATCTCGTGGGTCCGGCCGCCGATCCGGCCGCGTACGGACTCCCGGTCGGAGCGCGTGTTCGTCGCGGCAGGGAGCATGGCGTACTCCGCCGTGACCCAGCCGAGCCCCGAGCCCTTGCGCCACCGCGGCACGCCGGGCGTGGCCGACGCGGCGCACAGCACGCGGGTGCGGCCGAACTCCACGAGCACCGACCCCGCCGCGTGGTCGAGCCAGTGGCGGGTGATGGTGACGTGACGCAGCGCGTCGTCGGCGCGGCCGTCGCTGCGGGGGATCGGAGGGGCATCCATGCCCCGCACCCTAGCCACCGGCTCGGACCGCCGGAGCACGGTGGTCGCGCCCGGCGGTGGTCGCGCTGTCGCCGTTCGTCGACCTCGGCGAGGCCTACTTGACCTCGGCGCGGAGGATCCGCCACAGGCCGATGCCGAGCGGTACGACGAGCCAGACGAAGCCGCTCACCACGAGATGCCACCACTGGGAGGCCGACAGCGGCATGTCGTACAGCTCGCTCTGGGCGCTCTGGAAGTCGAGCCACGGCGACAGGGACTTGAACCACCCCATCAGCGCACCACCCCAGAAGAAGAGCACCGGCAGCACCCACTTGTAGGCGAAGAACGCCACGATCGCCGCCGCGGTGTTGAGGAGCAGGCAGGCCAGGGCGAACCCGCCGAGCATCGCGAAGGTCTGGGTGATCAGGAACCCGAGGAACCCGGTCCAGCCGAACGTCCAGTCGGCTCCGCCGCTGCGGACCGCACCGAGGATCAGGTTGCAGGCCAGCCCGACCACGAGCGCGAACGCGATCACGAAGAAGGTCAGCGTCACGCCGGCCAGCAGCTTCGCGGTCACGATCCGCATCCGGCGCGGCTCGAGGCTGAACGTGGTCATCGCGGTGCGCTGGCTCCACTCGCTGGTGACGAGCATGATGCCGAGGACCGGCAGCAGGACCGAGGAGACGAACGCCGAGACGCCCACGAAGTCGCCGTACGACGCGGGCACGTCGGACCGGGAGTGGTTGGCCGCGACCAGCAGGAAGATCACCTCGGCGACCAGGCACAGTCCGACGGTGATCCCGATCAGCCAGCGACCCGCACGGGTGTCTGCCGACTTGCGGAGCTCCACCAGGAACAGCCGGGAGAACGGGATCCCCGGGGTGCGGGAGACGTCGAAGGTGGTCGTGGGGGCTGCGGTGGTCATGCGGATACCTCGCTCTGCAGATCGTCACGCTGCGTGTCGGCGGTGAGCTCGAGGAACAGGTCCTCGAGTCCGCCCTCGTCGCCGGCCCTGAGGTCGGTGAGCACGATGGCCTTCGCGGCCGCGACGCGACCCACCTCGACCGGCTCGGCCGTCACCCGGAGGCCGGCTCCGGCCGGGGTGACGGAGAGGCCCTTCTCGGTGAGCGCCGCGTGGAGCTCGTGGTTGTCGAGCGCCGTGACCAGGGTGGTGGCCACGCCACCGGTCGCGCCGGCGAGCAGCTCCTGACGGGTGCCGCGAGCCAAGATCCTGCCGTTGCCGATCAGGATCATCTCGTCGGCGATCTGCTCGACCTCGTGGAGCAGGTGGCTGGACAGCAGCACGGTGCCGCCCCGGTCGGCGTACCCCTTGAGCAGGCCGCGCATCCAGCGGATGCCGGCCGGGTCGAGGCCGTTGGCCGGCTCGTCGAGGATCAGCACGGAGGGGTCGCCGAGCAGGGCGTGGGCGATGCCGAGCCGCTGCCGCATGCCGAGGGAGTAGTTGCGGACGCGCCGCTTGGCCTCCTTGGCGTCCAGGGACACCAGGGCCAGCATCTCGTCGACCCGCGACGCCGGAAGACCCATCGTGCGGGCACCGAGCTCCAGCGTCTCGCGGCCGGTGCGCCCGGCGTGCTGCGCCGAGGCGTCGAGCAGGACGCCGACGTGACGACCGGGGTTCGGGATGTCCTTGTAGTGCATCCCGCCGATCGTCACGTCCCCCCTCGTGGCGGGCGTCAGGCCCACCATGACGCGCATGGTCGTGGTCTTCCCGGCACCGTTGGGGCCGAGGAAGCCGGTGACCGTGCCGGCCTGGCAGTCGAAGCTGATGTCGTCGACGGCGATGAAGCTCCCGTAGGCCCGTGTGAGCCCTTCCACCTTGATCATGGGTCCACCCTGCCATGTCGCCACCCGCGTACGGATGGACCCGCGGGCGGCGAGTGCAGCGACCAAAGTAGGGTGCTCCGTGTGCCGACGGCGGCTGCCGTGCGCGACCGCGGGACCTACGATCGTGCCGTGGAGAGCGTCCCGCCCGACGTCTACCAGCCGACGCTGACCCGGTGGGACCACATCTGGCGCCTGGCGGCCATGGCGGTGATCTCGACCATCGTCTGCGTCACCCCGCTCCAGGCAGCCTGGCGGCAGGCCCACTGGCTGGCGGTCGTCGACCTCCTGCTCGGAGCCACGGCCTTCGTGCTGGTCTTCTTCCGCCGCAGCCACCCGATGGCCGTGGCGACCGTGATCACCGTGTTCGGGGTGATCAGCTCGACCGCGTCGGGCCCTGGTGTACTGGCGGCCGTCTCGCTGGCCACTCGGCGAGTCTGGTGGCAGCTGGCCGCGATCGGAGCGCTGAACGTCGCGATCTCCTTCGTCTACGCCGACCTGGTACCCACTCCCGACAACGGACCGTGGTGGGTCACCCTGCTCGTGGTCGTGGTGCTCACCGTCGCCATCCTCGGCTGGGGCGCCTACATCGGATCGCGACGCGAGCTGCTCTGGACCTTGAAGAACCGCGCCGAGCGCGCCGAGGCGGAGCAGGAGCTGCGCACGACGCAGGCGCGGTCCAACGAACGAGCCAGGATCGCCCGCGAGATGCACGACGTGCTCGCGCACCGCATCTCGCAGGTGTCCATGCACGCCAACGCACTCGCCTTCCGCACCGATCTCGACGCCGAGGAGATGCGGGCCAGTGCCACCGTCATCCAGGAGACGGCGCACCAGGCGCTCACCGACCTGCGCGTCGTGCTCGGCGTCCTCCGCGACCCCGAGTCGGGGGAACGGCTGGAGCCGCCGCAGCCGACGTACGACGACCTGGCCGGGCTCCTCGACAGTGCCCGCTCGACCGGTCTGACCGTCAGCTTCGACGACCAGCTCGGCGGGTCCGGCGAGGGTCTGCCGGACGTGATCGGCCGGACCGTCTACCGGATCGTCCAAGAGGGGATGACGAACGCCGCCAAGCACGCCCCCGGCGCGACCCTCCGGATCCTGGTCCGGGGCTCACCGACCGAGGGGGTGAGCGTGGAGCTGCGCAACCCGCTGGGCTTCTCCCCCAGCACGACCCCGGGTGCCGGTCTCGGGCTGGTCGGACTCGCCGAACGGGCCGAGCTGCGCGGGGGCCGGCTCGAGGGCCGGCGCGAGGGCTACAGCTTCGTGCTCCGCGGCTGGATACCGTGGTCGGCGTGATCTCGGTCCTGGTCGTCGACGACGACCCGCTCGTGCGCTCCGCGCTCGGGTTGATGCTCGGCGGCCGGACCGATGTACAGGTGGTGGGTGAGTCGTCCGACGGTCGCGCAGGCGTCGCCGCGGCCCACGAGCTGCGGCCGGACGTGGTCCTCATGGACATCCGGATGCCGGTGCTCGACGGCCTGGCCGCCACGATCGCCCTGCGTGAGGGGGAAGACCCTCCGCACGTGATCGTGCTGACGACGTTCGACGCCGACGACTACGTGCTCCGCGCGCTGGCGGCCGGTGCCGACGGGTTCCTGCTCAAGGACACGCCACCGAGCGAGCTCCTCGACGCGATCCGCAAGGTCGCCGCGGGCGACCCGATGCTGTCTCCCTCGGTCACGCGACGGCTGATCCAGCAGGTCGCACCCCCCGACAGCTCGCGCACGACCCGCGCCCAGCAGCGGCTCGGCTGCCTCACCGACCGCGAGCACGAGGTCGCGACGGCGGTCGGCCGCGGGCTGAGCAACGCCGAGATCGCCACCCAGCTCTACCTCTCGGTGCCGACGGTGAAGGCCTACGTGTCCCGGCTCTTCGAGAAGCTCGGAGTCACCAACCGGGTCCAGATCGCCATCGTCGTGCACGACGCCGGACTGGTCTGAGTCAGACGTCGTACGACGCGCCGGGCACCGCGACCGTGGCCTCGCCGTCGTACACCCGGACGGCCTCGGCCAGCTGCTCCTCGACGTCGTACCACGGCGGCACGTGGGTGACCACGAGCCGGGGCACGCCGTTGCGCGCGGCCACCTCGCCGGCGTCGCGGCCGGTCAGGTGCAGCCCACCGGGGTTGTCGTCGCCGTCGCGGAACGACGCCTCGGCGAGCAGCAGGTCGGAGCCGGAGGCGAGCACGTCGAGCGCGTCACAGGGCCCGGTGTCGCCGGTGTAGGACAGGGTGCGGCCACCCGCCTCCACGCGCAGCCCGTACGCCGTCACCGGATGCGCCACCAGCACCGGGTGGACGCGCAACGGACCGACGTCGACCGGCCCGGCGTACTCGTGGAAGTCGAACTCGCCGGTCATGTCGTGCCGCTCCGGCAGGTCGTAGGCCCGCGACATCCGCTCGGCCACACCCTCGGGCCCCCACACCGGGACGGGCGGCAGGGCACCGCCGGGATGGTACTTGCGGAGCACGTAGTAGCCACACAGGTCGAGGCAGTGGTCGGGATGGAGGTGGCTGAAGAAGACGGCGTCGACGGCATCCGCCGCCGTGTAGCGCTGCAGGGGGCCGAGCGCGCCGCTGCCGAGGTCGAGCAGGATCCGCCAGGTGCGCCCGTGCGGGTCGTCTGCCTCCACCAGGTAGCACGACGCCGCAGATGCGGGGCCGGCGAACGACCCCGAGCAGCCGATCACCGTGAGTCTCATCCCGGCGGTCATGCCAGCCCGCCGGCGAACTGGGCGGCCATGGCCAGCTCGGGCCCGAGGAACCTGCGCCCGATGGTCTCGAACTCGTCGGGGGCACCGGTGGTCAGGAAGTGGTACGACGGCTCCCCGCCGTCGCGCATCAGGTCGCGCCCGACCAGCATCTTGTAGACGTCCTTGGCGCACTCCTCGGCACTGCTGACGAGCGTCACCTCGTCGCCCACCACGTAGGAGATGACGCCGGTCAGCAGCGGGTAGTGGGTGCACCCGAGGATCAGCGTGTCGACGCCGGCCTCGACCAACGGGTCGAGGTACTCGTGCGCGGCAGCCAGGAGCTCGGTGCCCCCGGTGACGCCGGCCTCGACGAAGTCGACGAAGCGCGGGCAGGCCCGGGTGGTGAGCTCGATCTGGGGGGCGGCCGCGAAGGCGTCGTCGTAGGCCAGGGACTCGGCCGTGGCCCGGGTGCAGATCACGCCGATCCGGCCGTTCCGCGTCGCCGCCACCGCACGCCGGGTCGCCGGCAGGATCACCTCCACGACCGGTACGTCGTACCGCTCGCGCGCGTCGCGGAGCATCGCCGCACTCGCGGAGTTGCAGGCGATCACGAGCGCTTTGACGCCACCCGCGACGAGGTGGTCGAGGCACTCGAGGGCGTACTCGCGGACCTCGCCGATGGGCTTGGACCCGTAGGGCTGCCGGGCGGTGTCACCGAGATAGACCAAGGACTCATGGGGCAGCTGGTCGATGACCGAGCGCGCCACGGTGAGCCCGCCGAAGCCCGAGTCGAAGATGCCGATGGGCGCGTCGGACGTCGGTCGGGGCACAAACGCACAGGCTAGGTGGTCGCGGCGCCCTGCGCACTCCGACGCGACCGACGTCACGCCGCCTCTCGGGTCGGGCCGCGAGGCCTACTCGAAGAGCTTGGCCTGCGGTGGGCCCAGGGACGGGTCGACACCGTCGAAGAGGCTGCTCACCGACTCACCGGCGTGCACGCGCGCGATCGCCTCGGCGAACAGCCCGGCCACGCTGCGCACCTTCAGCTCCGGCCACTCGATCGGGGCGGGCACGGTGTCGGTGGTGACCACCTCGGTGATCATCGGGTGGTGGCGGAGGCTGTCCACCGCCTTGCCCACGAAGAGGCCGTGGGTACACGCGATCGCCGCTCCGGTGCAGCCCTGGTCGGCGAGCCGGTCGAGGAGCTCGAGGATCGAGCCGCCCGTCGCGATCTCGTCGTCCAGCACGATCGCCCGCTTGCCGGAGACGTCGCCGACGATCGAGTCGATCACCACCCGGTCGTCGGCGAGACGCCGCTTGCTGCCGGCCGCGACGTTGAGCCCGAGGAGACGGGAGAACTGCGTCGCCGTCTTGGCGTTGCCGAAGTCGGGCGAGACCACGATCGCGTCGGTGAGGTCCTGGGGCAGGAAGTGGTCGGCCAGGATGCCGAGCGCGGTCAGCTGGTCGACCGGCACCGAGAAGAACCCGTGCACCTGCGGGGCGTGCAGGGTCATCGTCATCACCCGGTGGACTCCGGCGGTGGCGAGCATGTCGGCCACCAGCCGCCCGCCCAGCGAGATGCGGGAGGCGTCCTTCTTGTCCGACCGGGCGTAGGAGTAGAACGGGATCACCGCGGTGACCGAGGCGGCGCTGGCCCCGCGCGCGGCGTCGATCATCAGCAGCAGCTCCATGAGGTGCTCCTGCGTCGGCGGCACCAGCGGCTGCACGATGTAGACGTCGCGCTGGCGGCAGTTGGCCTGGAGCTGGGCCTGGAGGCAGTCGTTGCTGAACCGCGACATCTCGACCGACGAGAGGGGCACGTCGAGGTCTTCGCAGATGGCCTTGGCCAGTGGACGGTGGGCGGAACCGCTGAAGACGACGACGTTGCGGTCGGGCACGGGCACTCCACGGGGGCTGGGCTCGGCGGTCGGCTCAGCGTAACCCGGCGGCACGGCCAGGGACAGAGGACGTTCGGGCCACGTCCACCTGCCGGTCACCGGCACCGGAGGGGCACCGCCTGGCGAGCAGGCTCGCGGCGGCGTTCGCTCCACGGAAACGCCCGGGCTCCGCCCGGCCCCACCCCACCACCACCGCCCGGCGAGCAAGCTCGCGGCGGCGTTCGCTCCACGGAAACGCCCGGGCTCCGCCCGGCCCCACCC